>JABHNK010000016.1 GCA_018694295.1 Waddliaceae bacterium | reverse complement strand
AAAATGGGGTCAGGCTTTGGTTATTGAGTTCTAGAAAGGCTGGTTTTTAAAACTCGGATATCTTCTTTTAATTCTTTATCTTTGTCCATTAAATGTTGGATGTTGTTTGCTGATAGACTAAGAGTGCTTAAATCTCGATTTAAGATGTTTGACAACCCTGTTAAAGAACAGCCTTTAGTTTCTCTTGTGAGGTAGGCCAGGATTCCTCGAATTTTTGAATTTTTTCGATTTCTGCTTTTGGATGAAAGATCATCTAACTTTGCCTCAAAATGCTTTAGCGCGGTTTTTAAAAGTTCGTTAGTTGTATATGTGAAAACACTTTCAAGTGCATATTCAGAGATTAATTTTTCTGTAAAAGCATCGTCACCTAGTATATCAAGGCCTTTTTGATTTCCGCACTCAAAATTAATAGGACATTCCTCATCAATGCCTTTGTATATATAGGATGTATATTTTTCTATTGCTTTGTTGATATTTTCGTCAAATCGTTTTAGTACACTTGATGAAGAAATCCATTGAAATGTATCGTCACCTGCATACATGCAGTGACTACTCCAGAAGTACTTCTCAGGTATTTTTGTTATGCCAGCTTTGACTGGATTCAAATGCACATAGCGGATAAGTTCTAGAAGGTATTGTGTGTCGTTAACAAGAATTGACTTGAATCTCCCTTGAAATAGGTGCCCTATTTTTTCATATTTTTTATTGATGTATCGGGTGTAACGGAATGTAAAATTTTGAATTATTTTCGATAAGGGCGTTTTTGCAACTTGGATAACAAGATGGATATGGTTTGACATAAAGCAAAAACCAAGAATTCTGTGATCATACCGTTCAGTGCCTTCATGAATGAGCAAGCTTAACTTAGAAAAATCGTTCTCGTTTTGGTAGATGTTATTTCCATTATTTCCTCTTAACATGCAATGGTAGGTAGAGCCTGGAATATGAATGCGTGGTTTTCTAGCCATTTTAATCTCCTAACAATAATAATGAGTAAGAGAACTAGTGTATAAGGACTAATGATATCTTGTCAAAACTCAATAACCAAAGCCTGACCCTAGTGCTCGTTACAGTACGCTATGTGAGAGCAGGACGGTTTTTAAACAGCATTTTTATGGTAAATGCTATTATAAAACTAAATATTTTTGTTTCAAATCCGGATGCTGTCACCGCATGAAGTGCTCTTGGAAATAAGGATGATTTGTACGAAGGGGCGCATAAGAATATTTTACGTATGCTTAATAAGCTGTTGGAATTATCAGACTCAGAGTTATCGCAAGAAAAAAGAGGGCGCGTGGAGCAAAGAATTAATTTTTTCCGAGCTCTGAACTCTGAACTCTGAACCCGTTAAGCATTGAACATTAATCCAGAAAGCCTTTGTGTTTTAAGCTTTAATAGCTTATAATTAATCACTGACGTTATGCGCCACTCCCACTTTATTAGCGTGCTTAAAGGAGTAATCTGCTTCGTATTCCCCCTCGCCCAGCTCTTCAGAGCTTGGCTTGTCGGAGATGTTTGCATCTTACCCCTTTCGCTACTCCACTAAAGCAAGATTGGTGCGTAACATCAGTTAATCACTTTTAATAAACATATAAGATATAAAAGATGAATATATTTAGATGCTGTATTCCAAAACGGCAAGCTTCTCAACAGCAGCAACAAGATGACGCTGATTGGATTGTATCGCCGCAACTATCGCCGCAACTATCGGCGAGTGATGACATGGTAAAAAGCATTGCTAAAAAAACAATAAGGCCCACTGAAACAGGAGGTGCTGAGACAGAACTTGTTACGGCAAGAGCGCTCTCGGTAGTATTAGTCCAGTCTTCTGCCGACGATAAAAGAACTTCAGCATCAGGAACACCACCAGACGGTTTAGATATCTTGCCTGATTCAGTACCTGATCCGAAAGAAGAAGAGTGCAAAGCTCCAGAGGAAAGTGATTCTAAAGAAGAGGCCGTACCAAAGAAAAAACCAAGCATTCTGGTTAAAGGCGCAGGAAAATGCCAAGATTGGGGCGATAAAGTTAGTAGAGGTGTAAGCTTCTGGGATTTTTATAAAACTGATATGAAACAAAATGGGACAGTGTGTTCACAACAGAATGTTGTTGTAAAAAAACTTTTTAGTGATATTTATAACACAGATACTGCTGAAGGTAGAAAAAAACACCTTGATGAATTGTTAAGTTTTTCATCTCGTCCAGATTTGGAATTATGTGAGATAGAATTTATTGCTGGTAAAATTGCATTTATGATGGAATCTTCCAAACCGCTATTTCCAGGAGAAGAAGACATTCTTGTGCAAATTCTATTTATTTTCGCAAATATGCGAGGTGTTCTTGAAAATGTTAAAATTATGTCAGCGTTTATCAGTGCAATAACATTCCGCGAGGGACGACAACTACCACGAAAAGATGCTTTTGATTTAATAACGAGAGCATATCATAGTAGCTTCTTTTTAGCCGAGGAGCAAAAATATATCATAAGAGCTATGGAAGAGCTTGTGAAACATTTGAAACATTCGAAACAAGAAGATGTAATCGAACAAAAATGCTTAGATCATTTTATTCAAATGTTGTCAGAATTACGAGGGTGTATTTATGTTTTGCATCACCGTTTTGTTGAAGGTCTTATCAGCGTGATAAGATTATCAAAATACAACAAAGAAGTTCAGAATAAATTTTTTGATATTTTTTCAAGGTTGTTGAGGCGTGAAGATTTTCAATTAGGAGAAGAAACAATTAATCTTTTAGGCGATTTAGTAACAGCACCTTCTGATCAATACAAAGCCTATAAACAGAAGTTATTGGATAGGTTAGAAGAAGGAAGTGATCCAGAAAGAAGGTTTGATATATCAATAGAATCAACTGATGAGAAAAAATGCTTCATAGAAGAGGTGATTTCGGCATTCCGAAAATCCCTATAAGAAACCGCTCCAGCTCCCCCTTTTCCGTGAACTCCGTGGCACAAGTCAATGCATCAATGCAGATTGATGAATGCTTTTAATAGCGCATAGGAATAGCGTATAGCGTAGAGCTTACCTTCAGAAAGGGGGTCTGGGGGAAATCCCCCCAGCCTGTCCTATTTCCTCTCTGTGTTCTCCGTGCCTCCGTGGTGAAAAATCCTATTCCGAACTCCGAACTCCGAACTATGCGGCATAGCCGCATTACACTGGCAAGTAATTCCTTGGCAAAATAAGGGCTTTGTTCTACAATAATGGCTTATTTCGTAACTGATGTTACGGGCGCGATGTATACAAAAAACAGGAGTATGAAGATGTCATTTTCGAAGATATTAGCGTTTATGGCGGTAGCACTTTTCTCGTTGGTGCTCATCGTTGGGTTGTTTAAAAAAGCCTTCATAGGAGAAAAAAACTCTCCTATAACAGATATTAACGATCCCATAGAGCTGCAGCTCGACGGCGAATATATTAGCACCACCACCGCTACAACACCTTTCAATGAAGATATCGTATCGCGTCCACCTCCCGTCGCTGATGAGTCTTCGGACGTCGACCGTATCAACGAGCTCTTTAACCTCGGAATGCCAAAGCTTCCTATAGTAGAGACGGTGACATATACCAGCAGAGTCCCATGGAAACGTGGCGCAGCAGCATGGGTCGTCGACTACGCAAACCACTACAAGACATCACGACATTTCATAGCCCGCAGCCTAAACAAAAAAGTCGACTACGACACACAGAATGTAACCAATGGCGATAAGTTCAACGTCTTCCGTAAAGATAAAGACGTAGACTTCCACCTCGTCGTCGATATCACAAGAAGTAAGCTGTGGTTCTACTACCACGACAAAAGCTCCGACGAAAGAGTACTCCTTAAAACATACCCAGTAGGCCTCGGAAGGGCTGACACAATGAAAGCTTCAGGGATCCTTACGCCTATAGGGAAATACTCCTTGGGCGATAAGATCGCCGTATACAGGCCAGGATACAAAGGGATATATAACGGCGAACGTATCGAGATGATGACCGTCTTCGGAACACGATGGATACCTTTCGATAAAGAGATATCAGAGTGTACAGAGCCAGCAAAAGGCCTTGGAATTCACGGCGCACCATGGGTGTGGAACGAGAAGACACGAAGGAAAGAAGAAAGCCTCGACGGCATAGGAGAATATGATAGCGATGGATGTATACGTCTACGTACCGCCGATATCGAAGAACTCTTCGCCATCGTAATAACAAAACCTACATATATACAGCTTGTCAAAGACTTCCGCGATGCCGATGTGCCAGGAGTAGAATAGCAATTGGACGTTTTACCACACGAGAAGAAGATCGTAGAATATGAGGAGACGATACGTAAACTTCGCAACGGCGAAGATGGCGTCTTCGACGCCGAAGAGGTCGCCGACTTCGAAGAGAAGCTCCACGACCTAAAGAAGAACGTATACTCCTCACTGACACCATGGGAGCGTGTGATAATATCCCGACACCCTAAACGTCCACACGCTAGCGACTACATTGAAAATCTTTGTGACGATTTCATAGAACTTTGCGGAGATAGAACCTTCGGCGACGACGCCGCAGTGATAGGAGGGCTAGCCGTCATTGGCGGAAAGAAATGTGTCGTCATGGGACAGGAGAAAGGCAAAGACACCGAAAGTAGAGTACACCATAACTTCGGGATGGTAAACCCCGAAGGGTTCAGAAAAGCTATAAGACTTGCACGCCTAGCAGAGAAGTTCGGGCTGCCCATAGTATCTTTCATCGACACCCCAGGAGCATACCCAGGACTCGAAGCAGAAGAACGTGGACAAGGATGGGCTATAGCAGAAAACCTCAGAGATTTTTCGCTGATACGTACGCCGATAGTAGTAGTAATAATCGGAGAAGGATGCTCGGGAGGAGCGCTAGGGATGGGCGTCGGTGACGTCATCGGGATGCTACAACATGCATACTATTCCGTGATATCACCAGAAGGATGCGCGTCGATATTATGGAAAGACGCAGATAAAAAGTCCATCGCAGCAGCGACGCTGAAACTCAACGCCGAAGACCTCCACGACAAAGGCCTCATCGATGAGATCATCGAAGAACCCCTCGGTGGCGCACACCATAGCCCTAGAAAGGTGTATGACAAAGTAAAGAAATTTATAACGAAACAGTGGGAAGAACTACAAACCCTAGATATCGAAGAACTCGTAGAACGACGATATAGGAAATTCCGCATCATGGGAGAATATTCAGAAGAGATATGAGACTACTTTTTAAACTTGCAGGACAGAACAAAAAAATATACCGACTGCTCATCGTTACCGTGATTTCGATGATATTATTTTCATTGGCATCACAGATGGAGATATTCTCCCTGCGTATTATCACCGACAAAGGCGCGGACTTCTTTGAACTCTTTACCCCAGAAGACGACGGTAGCGTTACTAAAGAAGAAGTACGAGAACGGTGGGACGATATCGATACGAAAAATACCGGCGTTATCACCAAAGAAAGCGCTGCGAGGTATATCACCGTAAATAAAAGCAAAAATAAGGTGACGCTTTTAATACAATGGCTTAACGGTAAAGTCGATCTTTCGAGCATAAAAAACCTGGCTATTATGATTCTTATCATCGGGATCTTCAAAGCGATGACACAGTTCGCTCATCAGTATAGCATGAGACTCGTAGGGATACGCGTAAGCAAAAACCTTCGAGAGTCGTATTTCGATCACCTGCAGACACTGTCGATGGATTTCTACCATAAATATCACGTGGGAAGCCTCTCGGCACGAGTCAGCGGCGACGCTGGCGTCGTCTCCGACGCAATAAACAGCTTCTTCATCAACTATCTCCACATGCCTTTCGTAATGGTGACAGCGCTGGTGATGTTGTTTCTCTCATCATGGAAGCTTTCGATGATAATATTCGTCGGAAGCCCGATGATAATATTTCCTATAATCTTTCTAGCAAAGCGCATCAGAAAAATCTCAAAACTTATACAGAAAAACCAGGAAAACTTCGGGTCCGTGCTACTAGACTTCCTGTCAGGAGTGCAGACCGTGAAGATCTTCGTCATGGAGAAGTTCGCTATAAAAAAATACCGCGAACAAAATGACCATATGGCCGTCCTAGAAGAAAAAAACGCACGATACTCTTTGTCGTCACGGCCAGTGCTGCATATGATAGGGATGTTCTTCTTGTCGATAGTGCTGTTGTATGGGATATACGTCGCACATATGAACATCTCAGAGCTTATATTCTTCTGCGCGCTGCTGAAAATCTTCTACGACCCTATAAAGCAGTTCGCCGAAGAAAATGCTAAAATACAACGAGGTATCGCCGCAGCAGAACGTATGTTCGAAGTGCTGACGCTTAAACCAAAAGTCAAAGACAGCAAAGGAGCGATAACGTTCAAAGGTCTTAAAGATAAGATAGAGTTCGACGACGTGTGGTTCAAATACAACGACGAATGGGTCCTCAAAGGCTTGAGCTTCACAATAGAGAAAGGCAAGACTACAGCATTCGTAGGGCCTACAGGAGCAGGGAAGTCGACGATAGCACAGCTGCTGCCACGACTCTACGACGTACAACGCGGAGAGATACGCGTCGACGGCATACCAATAACGGAGTACAAACAGAAGTCCATACGCGAAGGCATAGGGTTCGTCCCACAGAAACCTTTTATCTTCTACGATACCGTCGCCGAAAATATATCGTTCGGAAGAGATTTCACCCGTAAAGAAATCCTTTCCGCGGCAAAAAAAGCCCACGCCGATGAGTTTATACAAAACCTCCCAGGAAAGTATGACTTCTTCCTAGCAGAGACAGGAAAGAACCTATCAGGAGGGCAGCAGCAACGCCTCGCTATAGCACGCGCTCTAGTGAAAGATGCGTCGATACTCCTCATGGACGAAGCAACGTCGGCATTAGACGCCGTCAGCGAGAATAAAATAAAAGAAGCTGTAATGGACCTGCGTGGCGACATAACACAGGTGCTGATAGCACACAGACTGTCGACGATAGAATATGCCGATAAGATAATATATCTCGAATATGGCGAGAAGATAGCTGAAGGGACGAAAGATGAGCTCTTAGAAACATGCCCGAGCTTCAAAGCTATGTGGGATATGATGATGTATAAAAAGCCACCAGAGAAGTAAAAACCAGGTGTAAATGCTATGGCAACAGCTCCTAAGACAGTAAAGATCGCCCGAGGAAATGAACTCCTCCAAGAACATAGCCTCGAAGATTTCCGCCGCATCACTGGCGTCGAATACATCAAACATATAGAATTCCACGATGAAAAAATTAGAAAGAAAGTAATGAAATCATACCCCAAGTTTTTGGCTTCAGGAACAATAGCGAAAAACGCGAAATGGCAGGGAACGATGTTTTCCGAAGACCTTCGTAAAGGCGCCGTCGCCGATATATGTATACGATGGATAAACGATGCCGTTGGCTTCGGAGTATATGCCGAAAACGATATCGCCGCAGGGGACTACATAGGAGAATATACCGGCATAGTACGACGCCGTAGCATGCTATCGCTGAATATCAATGGATATTGCTTCAACTACCCAAGCAAGCCATGGAAGCTGAAATCCTATATGATCGATGCATCACGAAGCGGAAACCATACACGCTTCATCAACCACAGCGACACACCAAATATCGCACCATCATATGCTCTTTATGACGACATCGTACATATCATCTTCACAGCAACGAAGACGATACCAATGGGTACACAACTTACCCTAAACTACGGAAAAGACTACTGGCGCAAAAGAATAAAAGTGAAGATATGATCCAAAAGCATCCCCGCGGAGTATTACCACTACTAATAGTACACATCTTGGAGCGTTTCGGATTCTGGGGGCTGCGCTCACTTCTGACGCTATACCTAATAGAGTCCTTCACAAAAGGTGGACTAGGATGGGACGCCCCCGATGCCATAGCATTCGAAGGGCTCTTCGCAGGAGTAATATACTTCACGCCGATAGTAGGAGGGTATATCGCCGATAGATGGCTGGGATACCGTACCACGATATTCATCGGTAATATCTTTATCTCCATCGGTGTAACGTCCCTGGCGATACACCACGAGACAATGATTTCAGTGGCGATGATATTTATGGCGATAGGTAACGGTTTCTTCAAGCCTTGCGTTACGTCGATGCTAGGAACGCTATACCCCAAAGACAGCCCACTACGAGAACAAGGATACCACTACCTCTTCCAGACAGTGCTTATCGGCGTAATGGGGTCTTCGTTGATATGCGGATGGATACTGCCACATTACGGCTTCGTCCCAGCATTCATAGCAGCAGGGACAGCACCAGCAATAGGGGCAGCACTGTTCTTCGTGTTTTTCTGTACAAAGAGAAACCACAGCCACCACACAGTAAAATCTACGACAACGAAAGACCCTCTGACTCATCAAGAAAAGAAAAATATGGCAGTAATTGCCATTCTTTCCGTTTTCGCCATCGTCTTCTTCGCAGCACAAGCACAGGGAGGCGGACTCCTCGCCGTATATATCCATCGCTATACCGACCACTATATCTACGGATGGAGAGTTCCGACAATATGGCTTATGTCGTTCGGAACAGTGCTAGGGATAGGCTTCGTGCCACTGTACAACGCCTTCTGGAGAGCGCTCCAAAAGAAAAATAAAGAGCCGGACTTCGTGGCGAAGTTCATCATAGGAATCCTCGCCACGGCGACGTCATTCGCAGTAATGGTAGGAGCGGCATTAGAACGAAGGATATACGGAACGGAACAGTCGAGTATGTACTGGCTTGTCGCTTTCCATACAGCATATGTCACAGGAAAACTCCTCGTGATACCACTACTATGGGCAACGGCGGAGAAACTAGCACCAGAGCGATATCGTTTTATCATAATGGGAATAATAATAGGATGTATAAGCGCCGGAAACATCATCGGTGGACAGATAGGCGCGCTAATAGAACACCTTAGTATTACGACAGTATTCGTCCTTCTCAGCAGTATGTGCATAATAATGGCAGCAATACTCGCCTTAGTCAAAAAGAGAATATTAACCTTGTCGCAATCATAAACCTAAAAAGAATCGCTCGAGCACTGGCTGTACTATGTTATAAACGCTTTGGTAATCTTCAAAAGTATAAGCTAAAGAACCATTGGACATTACGGTTAACGGCACCCAGAAGAGTGTGTGGGATCCACCGTTTGCTATTAGAGCATTGTTAAAATTCAGGTGATAAGTAATATTTTCTGGTAAAGCGCTATAATAAGTAAATCCAAGGCCCCTTACAATTCCATCTTGCTGTCCAGGAAATGTATCGTGTATCTCTACAGAGATATATGCAGGGCCCCAATAGTCAGGAGGTATTATTGTAAAAGTATGATTTCTATCTATATAAGCAATCTCTGTAGCTGGAGGCATAGATACAGCTACATCTGAAGATATTCTGCCGGGCATATTGTTCTCTTACTAAAAATGTTTTATTGGATCGTTGTATCGTCTGTTGTATCGCTTGTTGTATCGCTTGTTGTATCGACTGTTGTCTCTTGCTGAAGAAAATCCACCTTATAGAACATACAACATGGACCGCAACCCTCTAAGAAAAAAAACTTTATTCTATCGACGTTTTCGTTGTCGATGATGACGGTATAGCGTGTGCCTCTTTCGGATTTAGTGGTCCAACTATCAGGAAGCTTTACATTGAAGAGAGGTGAAAGCTGTTTTGAAAATAAACTGGTGTCCTCGAACTTTATCCCCATATCCGTCCAACGACGCCCATGAGTAAAACGATCTATTAAAGAGATAGGAACCGTGATATTAGGATCAATTGATACGTAGTTAGCATCATCAGGGTGACCCGCTGTTCTAGGATTTAAAGGCGGTGCAGGAGGCATAGGAGGTATTGTTCTCGGTTTCATTATATGTTTACTCGTGGTAGTGGTTATTTGTCGTTGTTGTCGCGAAGAAAATATATTCTCCCGAGAATATCGTATGCTTCAGAGGTTGGCAGCAGTTCCATGCTCTTCGAAAGGTCTTCGTGTGCGCCGTCGTAGTCTTCTGTTTCGTATTTCACAATACCACGCTTTAAATAGTAGTAGAAATGATGATCGTTAAGCTCTATGGCTTTGTCATAGGAAATAATAGCTTTCTCGTTATTGCCACGGGCGTATTCTGCGTCGCCAAGAAGAGCGTGAGCCATAGGCTCCTTGGGCATCGTCTTGACAGCCTGTCTGCCGCTGGCGAAACCCTTGGCAATATCACCACCTTTAACAGAAGAAAACCCTTCGTCGATATCATCATAGGTGTCTTCAGAATTATTGAGAGGACGCATGACTTTCTCAAACTCCTTGACACCGAGATCGCCAGTAGGGGGATATTTCTTGATGTGACCCTTCAGAGCTTCGACACGCTGACGCGAAGGCGGATGCGTAGCGAAAAGACCACCGAGCCATTGCTGGTTTTTCCCTTCCGAAAGCTGTACAAACTTCTCCTGTAGAGTCACCGCCGCCTGTGCATCGTATCCGGCACGTACCATATATTTCATGCTGTATTCGTCGGCTTCAAGTTCATTGTTGCGGCTGTATTGGTATGTTATCAGCGTAAAACCCGTCGACAAAGACCCCATAACGACACTGGAATATCGTTGGTTGGAGATATAAGTATTAATACCAGCAAGGCCAGCGCCAAGAAGGGTGCTGCGTTCTAAAGCTTTGGCACTATGGCGTGCAGCAGCATGGACGATTTCATGAGACAAAACAGCAGCAAGCTCTGCTTCGTTTTTAAGCTCGACGAGAAGCCCACGGTTTATCGCTATCTTGCCGCCAGGCAATGCCCAAGCATTAGGAGTAGAGTTGTCGATGACGACGAAGGAATATGGAAGCTGTGGCCTGTCGCTGACGCGCGCCAAAGACATGCCAACATCGCTGACATATTGCGAGATCTCAGGGAATGTCGTGAAGTCGCCGCCGCTGGCTTCCTGCATAGGGATATAGTTCTGCTTGCCGAGCATCACTTCATACTTCTCGCTGATAAAACTAAGCTCCTGCTCGCCAGTGACAGGATTCTTGGCACACGATACCAACATCACAGCAACAACACAAAACACCAAAACCTTTATAACATTCCTCATAAATTACCATCCCTAATTATACATTCACATGGTAACATATAACTTTTATACGTTAAACGCTATAATAATTCGGAGTTTCATAATCCATTGGAGTGCAAGATTTTATTGAAAATGCGCAGATATTAACGAAAATCTTTTGTCCCGACGAGGAGAGGATTTTTGCGGATTAGCAAAAATCGCCGATGGCGGGACTCGCTTGCGAATTGCACCAGTCATAAAGCGCAGGTATTTTTGGCGTAAGCCGAAAATGAGCCCTCCTTAGAGGGCTAGGCGCTTTTTTAGCTGGTGCAATTCATAGTAACGAAGCGATGGACGACGAGAGTGTGGCGACATGGCAAACAGGTGTCCAGAGGAAACTTCGTTTCCTTTGGCGGGAGAGGTTTGGAGAGGGCAGGGTCCCTCTCCATTACTCACGAAATTGAGAGAAATAGGACATCCTTTTGAGCATCTCACGTTCGAAGCCACGTTCTACTGGGGAGTAGAATTTTTCTCGTGGCATGTCGTTGGGGAAGTAATTTTGTCCTGAGCAGCCTTCTGTGGTGTCGTGGTCGTATTGGTATCCTTTGCCATATCCTAGGGATTTCATTGTCTTTGTTGGGGCATTGAGGATATGTTTCGGTGGAGGAAGGTGAGTGGTATGTGCTGCTGCTTGGCGTGCTTGTTGGTATGCTATGTATGTGGCATTGCTTTTTGGCGCTAGAGCGAGGTATATCACGGCTTCGGCGATGGCGAGCTCGCCCTCGGGACTGCCGAGCATCTGGTATGCGTCGCGGGCGGCGATAGCGATTTTTAGTGCTTCGGGGTCGGCGAGGCCTATGTCTTCCGACGCCATACGTATCACCCTGCGCGCTATGAAAAGGACGTCTTCGCCACCTTCGAGCATGCGACATAGCCAATACAGTGCGGCGTCGGGGTCGGAGCCTCTGATGGATTTGTGTAGCGCAGAGATTAGGTTGTAATGCCCATCGCCGGCACGGTCGTAAAGAGCGGGGCGTTTCTGAAGTAGAGCTTTCATCTCGTCGACTTCTAGTGGTTCTCCTCTGTCGAAGGCGGGCAAGAGGTTTTCTATCATATTGAGGAGGTATCTACCATCGCCTTGCGATGCGCTGAAGAGATATTGCCGCCCTTCGTCGGTAAGAGGAAGGGGATTGTTGTCTCCTTCGTAGCGTGACATGATATTATCAAGAGCTTCGTCGTCGAGAGCGTTTAGGGTTAGGACGCGCGTCCTCGAAAGAAGAGCATCGTTTAGCGCAAAAGAGGGGTTCTCCGTCGTGGCGCCTACGAGGATTATCGTTCCTTTCTCGACGTATGGCAGGAATGCATCCTGCTGAGCTTTGTTGAATCGGTGTATCTCATCGACGAAAAGGACAGTATGTTTATGGAGCAGAGGGAAGCTTTCGAGGTCTTTGACGACCTTCCTAAGCTCGTTGATGCCGCTGAGGACGGCGCTGAAGGATACGAAATGCGCGTCGAAGGCCTTCGCATAGATATGCGCCAGCGTCGTCTTGCCACACCCCGGAGGACCCCATAGTATTACAGAAAGAGGCTTGCCGGCAGAGACGGTACGGGAGACGAAGCCGTTAGGACCAACGAGGTGGTCTTGGCCATACAGCTCTTCGAAAGTCTTGGGGCGTAGCTTGTCGGCTAGGGGTGTCATCATTTTATCCTACGATAGTTTTTCGATAGCGAGTATATCTGACAAAAGACAAAAGATACAAGTGAAGCATATAGTTTCTTATCGATAACTAGTGAGAAGCTCCTGGTGGAGGATCAATTGTTGAAGGACCTTTATAGTCTTTGGCCTCGGCATAGGCTTTGGCTGCTTTATTGAAAGCTTCTAATTTTTTGGAGCTTTTTGGAGCGTCAGCCGAAATAACTTTGGTGGCTTTGAAATTGGCTTCTTTATCGGTAGACTTGATTTTTTCACTTTCTACAACAGTTTTAGCGGCTTTTAGTAAGATCTTATTGCTTAAATCATAATGGGTGATTCCGTCATCGACAGTTTTTACAATGGCTTTAGCGGCCTTTAATAAGGTGTTTTCGTCCTTGAAACTTGATTTTTGAGTGAAAATAACAAGAGCGGCTTTGATAAGAGTTTCGTCTTGGACAGTAGGTATTTTATTTAAAAAAATAATAGAGGCGTATTGCAAGGCTTCAGTGGTTGCTCCCTTATTATTTTCGACAACAATTTTAGCGGCATTAAGAAGGGTTTGGTATTTGTCAGCAGCCTTTTCCGTGAGAATAAATTCAGCGGCTTTTAAGTGTGTACTATAGGCAACAGGGAAGTCTTTTGCCATATTAACAATAAAAACAGCAACATCGCGGCAGGTTCCACTTTTAGATTCTTGTATATTCTCAAAAATAATTTCAGCGGCCTGAAGTTTATTATCTTGGTCAGTTTTTCCTTCTTTAAAAATAATTTCAGCGGCCTTGACTAGAATTTCCTTATTTATAGTTTTGTCTGTATGATGTTTTATGCAATATTCGCTGTAAAAAATTTTGGCGGCTTCAAGTAATGTTTCGTATTTGTTGTCTTGGCTGTTTTCAAGGATATTTTTAGCGGCATGAATTTTAGCGCCTTCGATTTCTCGTGCACGAAAACGCCGTATGGTATCACCGCTTTTTATATCAGGATTTTCTTCGCGAAAAATAATTTCTGTGGCTTCGTGTAATAGTTTTTCGACATCTGGATCTTCTGGATTTTTAACAATAATTATGGAAGCTTGAAGTTTGGCTTCTTTATCACCATCACCTTTTTGAAAAACAGTTTTAGCAGCCTCGATACGATTAAATTCTTCTGGGGCTATCTTCCGTTTGGTTAATAAAAGAATTTTAGCGGCTTGGAGTGTTGTGTTTTCATCAAAAGGTTGTTCATTGAAAATAATAATAGCTGCGTTGACTAGCAACTCTTCAATGCGTGCTTCATGCTCTGAGGGGAAGATGATTTTTAATTTGTTAACAAGAACTTTAGCGGCTTCTAAGTCGTTGTTGTCATTATTGAAAATAATTATAGCGGCATTAAGCAGAGCTTCTATGTCATCAGTGCCTTTTTGAACAATAACTTTAGCGGCTTCTAAATTGCTGTTGTCGCCGTTGAAAACAATTATAGCGGCTTCTAAATTGCTGTTGTCGTCGTTGAAAACAAGTATAGCAGCCTTAAGCAGAGTTTTTGTGTCATCAGTGCCGTTCTTAACAATAATTTTAGCTGCTTCTAAATTGCCGTCGTTGTTGAAAACAAGTATAGCAGCCTTAAGCAGGGCCTCTGTGTCATCAGAGCCTTTTTGAACAATAATTTTAGCGGCTTCTAAATTACTGTTGTCTTCGTTGAAAACAACTATAGCAGCATTAAGCAGAGCTTTTGTGTCATCAGTGCCGTTCTGGACAATAATTTTAGCGGCGTCTAAATTACTATTGTCGTTGTTGAAAACAATTATAGCAGCATTAAGTAGAGCTTCTGTGTCATCAGCGCCGTTCTTAACAATAATTTTAGCGGCTTCTAAATAGCTGTTGTCGTCGTTGAAAACAGCCATAGCGGACTTAAGCAGGACCTCTGTGTCACCAGTGCCGTTTTGAACAATAATTTTAGCGGCATCTAAATTGCCGTCGTCGTCGTTGAAAACAAGTATAGCAGCACCAAGCAGAGTTTCTGTGTCATCAGTGCCTTTCTGGACAATAATTTTAGCGGCATCTAAATTGTCGTCGTCGTTGAAAACAGCCATAGCAGCTTTAAGCAGAGTTTTTGTGTCATCAGTGCCTTTCTGAACAATAATTTTAGCGGCATCTAAATTCCTGTCGACGTTGAAAATAAATATAGCAGCTTCGAGATGAGTCGCGTCATCGACAAATTCTTCTGTTGTAATAATAATGTTAGCAGCTTTGATGCATGTGGAGTATTGTTTTCCGTCCCTCCTGTCGAGGGCGATAAGTCCCTGAAAAGATGCGATAGCAGTAGTAGTAGAGAGCTGGCTGTCGTCGCCTTTATGTAAATTAAATGTCTCGTCAAATTTTAATGGGTTGTAAGATCGAATAAAAGAGATTACCTTTAAAGAAATAGGACTGCCTTCTTCTTGAACGTCTTTTCTGAAAAGCTTTTCGATGACTGTATCACCATAATTTTTTGGTAGCGAAGAAATAAATGAAGGAATAGCTTTCTTTAAAAGTTTACCGGTGGCTCTAATTGGCTTTGACAGCGCGGATCGCTTTAATATTTCAAGCTTCCGCCCCTTCCAACGAGCAACATGTTCTTTATGGCTTAGTTCTGTAAGCTCTGGATTTTCTATTTTTTTTCCACGAATAAGAGAACTCATAATACTGTCCTATGATAATGGTATATTTTTTTTATAAAGAAAAAATCATTAATTATCAATGCTAAACCCCCAGACCCATTTTCCATTGAACATTGAACAATGAATAAACCAGGACACGGCAGTGCCTCCTCTCGCCGTTGTCGTTTAAGAGCAGGATTGTATCTTTACGTTTGCTATAGTAAAAACAAAGAAAAGAAGTACAATCAACGACAATGGCGACAGCTGTGCGTCCGCTGCGCGCGCTCTGCGCAGTGGGCGCTCTCTGTGTACTCTGTGGCTCTGTGGTGAAAAAAAATGGGGTTTGTTACTTTTTATTACAGGGGCGGAAGAGCACCCTTGGAAACTTTGTGGTGAAAAATCGGTAGCTCGTAACATCAGTAAGCAAGCTCAGAGTTCGGAGAACTGGTCACTGGTCACTGATTTATGCTTTAAGCTTCCGTAGCGCACTTTGATTGGCGGAGAGGGTTTCTTTGTCTTTGTCGTCGAGGTTTTTTTGTATCTGCTTGACGCTAGACATCACGGTAGAGTGGTCGCGGGAGAAGACGCCGCCTATCTTCATATATGGCATCTTAAGCTGCTTGCGGCATAGGTGCATGGCAAGCTGTCTGGGGAAGGTGACTTCGCGGTTCTGAGACTTGCTGAGGATGTCTTCGACTTTTATGCCATAGTGCTCCGCTACAGCATGAAGGATCTTCGTAGGGGTTATCGAGGCATGCTTCTCCTGCTGGATGAGCTCGCCGAGGTATCGTTGTGCTGTGGTGACGTCGAGAGGCAACGCAGGAGGCTTTTTCCCAGACGTCTGTTCTAGGTGTGTTCGTAGTACTAGGGCCTCGAGGGCGCGGATCAGCGACTGTGTGCTGCTAGAAAATGTGTCGAGGAGGAAAGCGACGACTTTGTCGCTGAGAGGGTAGTTCATCGTCAAGGCTTTCGATGACAGGATGTTTTGTATGGTATCGCGAGCGGGGTTTTCGATGCCGAGGGTTATTCCCCATTCGAACCTGCTGACAAGACGCGGCTCTACGGCTTTTAACTCCGAAGGCGGACAGTCGGCGCTTAAAATTATTGGCTTGTCATCAATCTGTAGGGTGTTGAAAGTATGGAAGAACTCCTCTTGTGTAGCGCTTTTTCCCGAGAAGATCTGTACGTCGTCGACGATGAGGACGTCGATAGCGCGGTACAGCCTGCGGAACGTCTGCATCTCCCCAGCGCGTATTGCCCTGACGACGTTGTCGGTGAAGGTTTCGGCTTTAGAGTATAATACGTTGAGGCCGGCGTCTTTAAGGCAGTGCGCCATCGCCATAAGAAGGTGTGTCTTCCCAACACCAGCGCCGCCATACAGATATACGGGGTTGTATGTCGTCATATCAATCTGTGGAGCTTCGGAAGCGTCACCGTCGGGATGATACCCCACAAGCTGTGTGAGGAGCTTATATGACAGAAGGTTTTGTTCCGAAGATATGAAGTTGTCGAAGGTGCAGTAGGGGTCGAGGTCGTTATGCGAGAATGTAAAAACTGGGGGGGCTTCGTGAGAAGCTTGTTTCTTTGTATACCTTCTTTCTTTTTTGTCTTGTGCTGAGTCGCTAGCATTAGACTCCGCTGAGGAGATGGAAAGGTGTACTTTGATTCTTTTTTTGTTGGCATTGACGAATTTCGTCGTAGCTTTAGAGCGTATATGCTCTTCGAACCACATAACCTGGAAAGCGTCGCGAGCTTCGAGGTAAAGATTGCAGGCATCGAAATGGAGGATCTTAAGAGGTCTTAACCACTTGTTGACGACGTTGCTGCCGAGCTCTTTGTCTTGAAGGACAAGAAAATCTTCCCACGCTTGCATCGTTGTTTTTCCTTTTTAGAAGTTTTCCACAATACTTCATACTACCATCGTATGCTATACCAATCTTGAATAAAAAACACACAAATTCTTCTTCATCTTTGCGCATAGAACATCGCTCTCGATCTTGCTAACACATAAATGTTTGCTGCGATCTCCGTGCGGAGTTCTATGCGAAAATCTTGAAGCTAATTTGTGCATTTTTCATCCAAGAGTGGTATTACATGCAAGCGTTACCTCTTACGATGCCGTTTTTTATCGGGAGCATCGAGGACTTCAACGGCAGGAACGACAACTTTGTCGAGGCGCTTGTTGGTAAGCCATTGCTGTAAGGCGCTGAGCGTCATCGAAGACATCCAGTATATGTTCAACCCCGAAGGGAGGTTGTAGAACATGAAGGTGAAGAATATCGTCATGAACTTACCCATCATAGCCTGCTGCTTCTGCTGGTCAGTAAGGAGGCTCTTGTCTTTTGGCGCAGTAGACATGAATTTTTGCTGTAGATACATGGCAAAGCCAAGGAGGACAGGAAGGATGTGAAATGACGTTCCGAAGAAGATAATCGGCGTCTCCCAAGAGAATAGTACGTCAGGGGAGGTGAGGTTGTCGATCCATCCTGGGATGAATGGGGCGCCACGTAGAACGAAAGCATTCTTTAGAAGGTTGAACATCCCGATAAGGAAAGGCATCTGTATCAGCAAAGGAAAGCATCCGGAGATAGGGTTCACCTTTTTTGCTTTGTATAGCTTCATCGTCTCAAGCTGTATCTTCTTAGGGTCTTTCTTATAGCGTGCCTGGATCTCGGAAACTAGAGGTGCTATCTCTTTCATCCTATGCATAGACTTCATAGACCACGCATTTAGAGGGTATAACCCTACGCGAAGCAATACCGTCAATAATATTATCGAGAAACCCCAAGACCCTGTAAAAGAGTGGAAGATGTTCATAAAGATAAGGAGGACTTTAGAGAATGGCGCAGAGATGAAAGAAAGCATTCCGTGGAAAGTCTTGCAACTTTTATAGTCAGGAGAATATCCAGAAGACTCATCGGTGAAGGTCTTGTCGATGTCTTTTAGAAGAGAATCTGATAAAGGTCCCATGAAAAAACGCAGCTTCGTCGTGCCGGCATTGCTAGGAAGAGGCAGCAACATGGAATACCCAGGGAAACTCTTGGCTTTGTATTTGTTGGTGTCTTTTCCAAGCTTGGTAAGACGCGTAGGAAGGGCGAAACCATCGATACGTCGTGCCTTATAACCAGGACCTACCTCAGTAAGAGGGTCGACGATGATGCCAAAAAAACCATTGGAATTACACAGCCAGTCGGGATATAAAGAGCTTATCGTCGTCTCGTCCTTAGGAAGGGACGCCTTCTCGACATCAGACTTAGTATTACGCGTTATACGGTATTGCAACGTAGGAGCACCACTGCCGGAGATAAGCTCCGCTTCAGGGATGCCAGACGTTAGCCATAGGCCCTTGCTGTTGCCCTCGATATCAATAGTAACATCGACACAATAAGGAGCCTCTGCAGAGAAAGAGTATTTCTTCGTTATCTTCCTATGGTTTTGGACGCCTTCGAAGACGATACTCGTAGCGTCGAAGTGTTTGACAGTATATTGCAAAGACGCAAGCTCAGGATACCTCGAAACAACATTACAGCAAGAGTATTCGGGAGAGGTTCTGGCAAGGTCGCCGTTGTCATAAAGAGGACGCCTTAGCAGCGGAAGGTATCCGCTCTCGCTAGGAAGCTTTTCACTATAAGGCCCTTGCGCAGAAGCCCCCGGAGAGTAACTCCGACGTAGAGGAAAACGGGCGTCTTCAGGGAATTTCTTTAAAATCTCACGGTCGAACTCTATCTCTTTGACGACGCTTTTGTCATTGTCATCGTCCTGAAAAGGAAGGTTTACCTCTACAAGAGCACCACCACGGCTTGAGAAAACAAGCTGCTGATATTCGTTTTCTATGACGTAAAACGTTTCGTCATAAGAGCTTTGCTTTTCTGCATCTTCGTCATAGTATTCTTCGACGGCTTCTTCAACAGCAGGGGCTCTCTGGGGGGGTACAGGCTGCTGGGCTTGGCGTTGGTTGCTGAAATACATGTTGACGAACATAAGTGATAGCGTCAAAGAAAAAATAAAAACTATAGAGCGTTTGTCCATAATGATGAAACCCTGTCTGGTAAAATTTGCTTTTAAAAAAGACCATACTAGCGTAAAAGGTAATATAAAACAATAGTCAATGATCAATGATCAATGATCAATGATCAATGATCAATGAAAAAGCTATACGCTCTATAATAAAGGGAGAAAGATGATGAAGATTTCTAAGGTTATACTCGTGACGATGGTAGCACTGCTGGCGGTTTCGGTCGCGGCGTGTGGGAAGAAAGGCTCTCTTAAAAGGAATAGTACCATAATGGGTACTGGATCGCAGCTAGGCGTATACTATAGCGCAGGACTAGGCATCGCCGATATCAACAACGAATATGGCGACGGCATAAAAGTCGCTATCGACGCCACCGAAGGGTCGATATATAACATCGCAGCGCTAGGAATGGGAGAGATAGACCTCGCCATAGCACAAGCTGACCACTTTTACCACGCCGTAGAAGGAAGGAAGTTCTGGAAAGGAGACCCACAGAAAAACCTGCGCTTCGTCTGTAGCCTCCACACAGAAGCAATAACAGTGATAACCTCAGAAGATAGCAATATCGAAGAACTCAGCGACCTGCGATATAAAAGGGTGAACATCGGAACGCCACTGTCAGGGACACGACAGAACGCCATAGACGTACTCAACATCCTCGGCATCGACGAGAAAATCGATATCACCGCCGAAGGCGATACCCCTGACGTCGCCGCTGTCATGCTCAAAGAAGGGACCATCGACGCGCTGTTCTTCACTGCAGGACACCCCAACGCTTTCATAAGCGAAGCACTGTCGGGCGAAAAGATAATGCGTTTCGTCGAGATGGAAGGCCTTGATAAGATGCTAAAAGCTTTCCCATACTACGCCCCTACGATGATATCGATGAGTCACTACCCACAAGCTAGCAACGAAGACGATATCGAGACGATAGGCGTCCTCGCCGTCGTCCTCGCCAATGCCGACACCGACGAAGATGCCGTCTACGAGATAACAAAAGCCCTCTTCGAGAACCTCACAGAATTCAAAGCAAAACATCCAAGCTTCGTCGACATAACAAAGCCAGGAATGCTAGAAGGTAACTTCTCCGATATACACCCCGGCGCCATGCGATACTACGAAGAGATGGGGCTTTTAGACTAGCGTATAGCGGACAGTTGATTTCTACACGCTAAACGCTATTCCTCTACGCTATCAAAAATATAGCGGGCTTCTTGGCGATGTCAGGCATAGTAGTCTTCTTCCAATGTCCCACACATCGGCATATCACTTCTTGTGTAGGGAGAGTAAGGTCACAGGCAACACATAGAAGCGTCTCGTCTCCAAGAACCTCTATCAGCGACTGGAAAGTATGGACGTTGCGGTATGGCGCTTCTATGAAGATCTGTGTGGCATGGCACTCTTGCGCGTAAGCCTCCATATCTTTCATTTCGTTCTCGCGCTGCTCTTTTTCTTTGGAGATATAACCGTGGAAAGTAAAGCGCTGTCCCTGCAGCCCCGAAAGCATAAGAGCGAGGAATATCGAAGAAGGTCCAGAATACGCCTCGACGTCGAAGCCTTTAGCTCTAGCACCATTGACGAGTTCATTCCCAGGATCGGCGATGCAGGGGAGCCCAGCGTCGGAGACATAACCCCAACGCTCACCATCGGCAAGAGGCTCCAACAAAAAATCTATGTCATCGTCTTCGGAGTCTTTGTTGAAAATCGCCAAAGGCATGTTGTGAGGCTTCTTTTTCGTCTTGAACTTCTTAAGGAAAGACCTGCCGCCTTGCGTGCTCTCGGCGATGATACCATCAATAC
Organism: Waddliaceae bacterium; assembly: GCA_018694295.1. Taxonomy (NCBI): domain Bacteria; kingdom Pseudomonadati; phylum Chlamydiota; class Chlamydiia; order Parachlamydiales; family Waddliaceae; species Waddliaceae bacterium. The sequence goes on along the minus strand of JABHNK010000016.1, from coordinate 2,685 downwards.
CAGCAACGACGTCGGCAAGACCTTCGGGAAGAGAATCCCTTGCATCGACACCTTTTCCTAGGACGTTAGGGAACAGTATAAGAGCGCCTTTTTCTTTCATATCACTTCTCCATCAGTAAGCTTTACCATTAACGTCTCGACGATAAAATCATCGGCGAGCATAGAATTCCGCGACAGTAAGTCTGACGCATTTATTTCAATAAGACCTTTCCTAAACCTTTCACTGCCATATTTCCTGCATTGCGACATGTTCCTCTCAAGAATATTACCGCGCATATATGGAAATAACGCCGTAACATCATGGGCAGCGCCGCCGCCTTCGATGACATCACATACCTTGTAGCCCGTCTGGTATTGCGTCCTAAGGTTCGCCAGCAGCATCTGTATCGGTGCGCCATCGTACAACAACGCCTTACCGATACGTAACGCTCCAGAACCATCGCCGTCGAGAAGAGCGTCGCGCCACTGCCATATCGTCTCCGTCGTCGCCATCGTCGTTATTGCAGCGACATCACCGACCTCAATAGTACCTCTATCGCCGACGAAGATAACAAGTTTCTCAATCTCATTGACGAGAAGCTGCTTGTCAGTGCCAACACCCTTGATAATAGCAACACATGCAGCGCCGGAAACTTTCTTGCCAGCATCAGTGAACCTTTGCACAATCCATGGCTGTATGTTACGCTCACGCTCCCAGTCCTTAAGATCAGCGATCCTTAGAAGTACACCGTTCTTCTCAGCACCCTTGGAAATGACAGTATTAGAAGGCAACGACGACGCCGTAAGAACTAACGATAACGACTCCATAGGCTTGGAAATATATCCCTTCAACGCCTCAATGACACATTTAGAAGCTTTGTCAATATTATAGACGACAACACGGTGTCCGTCACCAAAAAGAGGTACGGTGTCAAGCTCCTGAAGCAACGACGCTACAGTCAAACCCTCACCATATAATACTCCAGTATCATTGCCACCAATAACACCCTTTATCGCTTCACCACGTTCATAAGCATCCTTGCCAACAATAACAATAATTCCCTCATCACGATGCTTGACCAAACCCTTAATATCCGAAACCCTTACCATCAACATCCCTCACATAAAAAATCCTCACAATCCTACCATAACCATCCCTTTACTACAATAGCCTTGGAGCGGGGACCCTGCCCCTCTCCAAACCTCACCCCGCCAAAGGAAACGAAGTTTCCTCTGGACTCCTGTTTGCCGTGTCGCCACATTCTTGTCGCCCGTCGCTTCGTTACTATGAAGTGCGCCAGCTAAAAAAGCCCACGTTTTATATTATCAGACCATGATTTAAGGGAGAACAAGGCATGTTCGATAAACCATCATTACCATCGTTTCGATGGTAATGACGGCAGCAAAACGGCAAGAAGATCTTTCTGCTTTTGCAGGAAGCTCTTCTTGCCGTTTTGTCGCTTACCTGGGGAGTCCAGAGGAGCACCGCTCCTTTGGCGCGGATTGTTAAGGGCGCGGAGCCCTTAACCGGGGATTGTTAAGGGGCAGGGTCCCCTTGACACTAGCGCGGAGCCTTTGACATATGTTGTTTGTATGCTTTGATAGTATTTGTGAGTAGCATAGCGACTGTCATGGGTCCGATTCCGCCGGGTACTGGTGTTATGAAGGCTGTTTTTTTTGCGACATTTTCGAAGTCGACATCGCCGGTGAGTTTGTATCCGCGTGGTTTTGTTGTATCTGTGACTTTATTTATCCCTACGTCGATTACTATGGCGTCATTTTTTACCATGTCGGCGGTGATGAAGTGTGGCGACCCTATTGCGCTGATGAGGATATCTGCTGAGCGGCACACTTCTTTGAGGTTTGGCGTTCTGCTGTTGGCGACGGTGACGGTGGCGTTGCCGTGTGGGGATTTTTGCATGAGGATTGCTGCCATGGGTTTCCCGACGATGTTGCTTCTTCCGACGATGACGGCGTGTTTCCCTGATGTTTCTATGCCGTACCGTTCCATTAGCGTACTTATTCCGTAGGGGGTACATGATATGAAGCCGTCGTCGTTTCCGAGGAGGAGTTTCCCGACGTTTGTTGGGTGGAAGCCATCGACGTCTTTTTCTGGGGATACTGCGCTGCATACTTTTAGTGCGTCGATATGGTTTGGAAGGGGGAGTTGTACAAGGATCCCGTCGACGGTATCATCGGCGTTGAGGGTGGCGATGGTGGTTAGTATTGTTTTTTCGTCGATGGTATCGGGGAAATCATGGATTATAGAGAGTATCCCTAGGGCTTCGCATTTTCTCTTCTTGGTGGAGACATATACTTTAGAGGCGGGGTTTTCGCCTACGAGGATAAGGGCTAGGCATGGTTGGCGTCCTGAAGATGCAGCGATGATGCTTTTGAGCTCTTCTTCGATCTGTATGGCGGTGGCTTTTCCGTCGAGGATTGTTGTCATTCCCTATCTCCTTCTAGTGTTACTTTTCTGCTGTTACGCGCTACTGATTTTTTACTACAAAGTTTCCCAGGGTGCTTTGCCGCTCCTGCAATAAAAAATAACAAGCCCCAATTTTTTCACCACAGAGCCACAGAGCACACAGAGGCGCCCACTGCGCAGAGCGCGCGCAGCGGACGCACAGCTGTCGCCATTGTCATTGATTGTACTTCCTTTCTTTGTTTTTCCTATAGCAAACGTAAAGATACAATCTTACTTTT
>JABHNK010000015.1 GCA_018694295.1 Waddliaceae bacterium | reverse complement strand
AGTCTTCCCCGTGCCTGCTGGGCCGACGAGGGTAACGAGGTTGACGTCATCGCGAAGAAGAAGGTCTAAAGCACACTGCTGCTCGGTGTTTAGGGGCTTTATCCCCCAGATGTCTTTCTCTGGAGTGACGATAGGAACAAGTTTTTCGGCTTTGGAATCATAACGACCCACAACGTTAGACTTTTTCTCGGGAGTGCATAATGAGCAAAATTCGTTGGCATGCAGCTCTTTGTCGGCAAAAGGAAGAAATCCGTCGTGGAAAAATGCTTCGAGTTCTTCTTTCGATACCTCGACCTCACGAAGACCGCGATATATTGTGTCGTACGAAGCCTTTAGGTTTTCATAGTCTTCAGCTTCGAGACCAAGAGCTTCGGCTTTTACGCGAGCAGCAAAATCCTTGGAAACAAAAATAACATGCTCACCACGCTCGCGAAGAAGATCGGCAGCCATGATTATCTGATTCTGCTTCTTTGGAATACTGAAAATCGTGCCTTTGTCGGACTTCGTCTCAAGGAAAATCTTCACTGTACCACCATGGTCAAGAGTGATGCCTTCGCGGAGATTGCCCTTTCCTGCCCTCGATAAATCGTCAAGCATCCTAATGACACTGCGAGCATTTTGGCCAAGATCGGTAGGGACCTTCTTCATGGAATCCAACTCCTCCAAAATAAAAAGAGGAAGGACAATGTTACCGCCAGGAAATTGCTCCAAAGCTGTAGGGTCGTGAAGTAATACGTTAGTGTCTAAAACAAATGTCTTCGCCATAAAAATTCCCTCGTGTATTGTTATTAAAAAGCACTATACAAATAACAGACGCCAAAAAAACTTACAACAACGAAAAACTCAGCACTTTGGGATGTAGAGTGCTAAGAAAGACGTTGACATCGAAGCGCCACTATGGTAAAGTCGTGGCATATTAATATATTTTATCAGGGTATTACCATGAAAATCACCGAAAAAATCTTAAGCATACCACCGTATATCTCCGTTTCTTGGCATGACATCACCGCCGTTCATGTCGAGGGTGATAAAAAAGATTCTCCTCGCGTTGTCATCATAATTTTGATTGACGGCTCACGTGTTGAGATCCCCGATCTTTCCGATGATATCATAGACACTATTTTTGATATCCATGCATCATATCTAGAGCACGAGCCCGAAAACGGATCCTTGTTAGACCCAGATTCCCAAGAATTCCAGGATAAACTTAGCGATGCTTTTACTCAGGCATCGGACCTTATGAAATGGTCTGGTGGTGATGTTGAAAATCAGGGTCCGATACCAGGCGAAATACCTATGCAGTTTGGCATGGGCGGCAACATCGATGGTATGGGCGATATATTACACCACAACCCCGAATATGCCAATGCGCCGTCGTTGCCCGACGAGATCCTTACGAAAATCTCGGCAATATCGAGTATTATCGCCGACGATACCGATATATATGAATCTCTCAGCGCTGTCGATGGATGTAACTGCATCCACTGCCAAATCGTCCGTGCTATGCGTGGCGATGTCGAAGAGCTCGACGAAGAAGAGGTTTCTGACGAAGATTTGAAATTCCGCGAATGGGACATCTCGCAGATCGGAGAGAAGCTGTACGAAGTTTCTAACCCACTGGACAGCACCGAGCATTACAATGTATATCTTGGCGAGCCGATGGGATGCACCTGCGGAAAGAAAAACTGCGAGCATCTCCGCGCCGTCTTAGAAACGTAAAAATAGCGTATAGTAAAAGCACTGATAACTGGTCACTGGTCACTGGTCACTGAAAAAGCTCCGAACTATAATTTTTTTAGGTTTGAGAAAAAAATGGATATATGATAAGTATATAGTTTACAAATCATATTTTCCTAGGGAGTTATTATTATGATAAGGGCATTATTTTTTTCCATTATAGCAACAACGACGTTCGTCGTCATGCCGAGCTTCGTCGCCGCCGATGAAGACATCATCGTCGCCGAAGATGTTATCGTCGCTGAAGACGAACACTATTCACAAGATCTAGAGATGTTCACTGGAAAGGTGACTGGAGATCGGGTACGCATGCGTGTCAAGCCGACCCTTATCGATAGCACTATCATCAGAGAATTTAATAGGTCAGACCTAGTACTTATCGACGGAGAAGTCGATGGCTTCTATGCAGTAACACCTCCAAAAGAGATGAAAGCGTATATCTTTAGAACATACGTCCTAGATGGCGTCGTCGAAGGCACCGGCATAAACGTACGGCTCGCCCCAGATGTTGAAGCACCAATCGTTGCGCAGCTAAATACCGGCGATACTGTCGACGGACATATCAGCGACATCAGCAACAAATGGCTAGAAATAACTTCGCCGGAGTCAGTACGCTTTTATATCGCAAAAGAATACGTTACTAACGCCGGTGATGAGAACTATATTACGATGATGGCAGGACGTGGACAAGAAGCAGAGCAAGCATTGTCGACGGCTGCACTGACAGGAGAGTCTGAGATAAATAAACCTTTTGAAGAGATAAGCATCGAAAGAGTGAAGCAGGGCTTCGAAGATATCATCATCAGCTACAACGACTTCCCTGAGCAAGTAGAGAAAGCACAAGAAGCTCTAGCGCTAGTACAAGAAGCATACCTACAGAAAAAGGTGGCCTTCCTTGAAACAAGGACACAGAAGACAGCAGAAGAACTTCGCGCTAAAGGAGAGAAACTCGCCGAAGGCATTAAGCAGTTCGCCGGCGATGAAAATCTCGACATCGTTACCGTCTCAGAAGGCGTAGACGTCAACACAGAGGCATTATTTGAAATGCACCTCGTCAGTGGAAACGAAACTATCATGCTAGACATGACAGATAAGATGCGTATTTGGACGCCTAAAGAACAGGCACTATACGAATCATGGAAAACCGATAACGAAGACAAAAATATCGTAGAGTTCTACGAAGAGCAGAAGATTGATGCCAAGAAGATAACAGGCATACTGGAGCCATACTCCGCAGTAGTAAAAAATAAGCCTGGAGACTTTGTCGTACTCAAACACGGAATACCAGTGGCATACATATATAGCACTAATGTAGACCTACAAGAAAAAGTAGGAAAAGAAGTCGCCGTAATAGGACTCGAACGCTCGAACAACGACTTCGCGTTCCCAGCATACTTCGCTGTCTCTATAGAATAAAGAGAGCTAAAAGATCTGAAAAATGATAAGACCTTTGCTGTTTTCACGGCAAAGGTCTTTTTTGTGTGCCATTCGTGCACTATGCCGTTTGTTTGATTCGACAATACATAATAAAGATCCTCACGCAAAACAAATAAATATTTGACTTTTAATCATATTAATATTATAATTGCTGCATAAAATAACAAATAGCTTATATATATTAAATATAAAACAACAAACAAAAGGATAAAAAATTATGGTTGCATTAGTAGAAGGAGCGTCATCAATAGGAGGACCACCAACAAGAACACCACCACCGCCACCACCATCAACACCACCATCAACACCACCATCAACACCACCATCAACACCACCACCACCAATACCACAAGAAACACCAATAGCAATACCAGCATCAATAAGAAGACTGCTTAATATGCGTCCTCTAGCTAAAGAGTCTTGCTATTTGGCTTATTCTGTTGGTGCTACAGTTTTAGTTGCTACAGCTTTTAGCAGCCCAGTAGGAGCAGCAGGAGGTGCTGTTTTGGGTGGAGTTGGATATTTGGCAAACAAGCCTATTAGCTCAATATTCAGAAAAGTTTTTAAGCTCCACAAACAGAGTGTCAGAATAAGTCCAAGAGCAATTGGCGTATTGGCAGCCAATGTTTTTGCTATTGCTGGGGTATATTCAGGGATATCATCGCTATTAGGATATTCTATTACATTTGGATCCGCGCTATTATTAAGCACAGCAGAGTGTATTGCTGCGCTTACTACTATTGTTGCAACTGCTGCTTTGGCTTTGATTGTGATAGGTGTTGCAGCATGTGGCTATAAAATCTATCAAGCTCAGACGCAGAAACAAACTCTGCAGGGAATCGAACAGCATATTCAGCATATTCAGCATATTGAATAAGCATTAAAAAACTCTAAGTGCGACAAAAAAGCTTCTTCAGTATTTCCTGAAGAGGCTTTTTTTATGCTTCGCAGCCGTCGATCAGGAACTTTTCAAGGAGCTTGCACAGCGCAATGTGGTCGTGGCACGACATCAGCTCTCTACACGAATGCATCGACAGTATGGGCTCGCCGATGTCGACGGTCTTTATCCCCAAAGAAGTGGCATGGATGGGGCCGATTGTTGAGCCTCCTCTGATGTCGTTCCTCGTGATATAACGTTGGAGTTTTATCTTATGCTT
>JABHNK010000014.1 GCA_018694295.1 Waddliaceae bacterium | reverse complement strand
TTTCTTTGTTTTTCCTATAGCAAACGTAAAGATACAATCTTACTATTACGACAACGTCGAGAGGGGGCACTGCCGTGTCCGGGTTTGTTCATTGTTCAATGAAAAAGGGGGTCTGGGGGAATCCCCCAGCCATGTTTTTTCCTCTCTGTGTTCTCTGTGACTCTGTGGTGAAAAATCCTATTCCGAAATTCCTTCTTAATAATGGCTATTGCGTAAGGTCAGTGATAACTGGTCACTGATAAAGTGGTGGTGAAAAATTCGGAACATCGCGTAAGATCGATAATAATAATTACGGTGATACCAATTCTCGGTGAAAAAGTCATAAATTGGACTCAAGATTTTTGCGTAGAAAAAAGCGCGGAGATCGCCGCAAACATTGGTGTGTTAGCAAGATCGAGCGCAAAATTCTACGCAAAAAGATGAGGATGAATTTATGAACTTTTTATCGAGAATTGGTATAATATGGGAAAAGTAAAGAGTGTATGGTATTGTTCTGAGTGCGGCAACAAGCAACACAAATGGTCGGGTCAATGTCCTCAATGCGAGTCGTGGAACACTTTCGTTGAAGAAGCTGATGTCTCTCAGCATACTCCCCGCTTCGAAGCACAGCGCATTAAAGGAGCGCGTCCTATACTCATCAAAGACGTCGTTGACAAAGCCGTTCCTCGCCTTACTACTGGCATCAAAGAATTCGACGATCTTCTTGGTGGCGGCATCGTCCCTGGCTCGTTATCTCTCGTCGGTGGCGACCCTGGTATTGGGAAGTCCACCCTTCTCATGCAGATATCCCATGCTCTCGCCGTAAAAGGTCTAAAGGTGTTGTACGTCTGTGGTGAAGAGTCTGTTGAACAGACGTCGATGCGCGCTCGTCGCCTTGGCGTCGACAGCGACAACTTATACCTTCTTAACGAGACGAATTTCTCCCATATAAAAGCTCAGATCGATGCAATAAAGCCACAGATACTTATCGTCGACTCTATACAGATCGTCTACAAGCCGGAGATATCGTCAGCTCCAGGGTCAGTAACACAAGTCCGCGAGACGGCGATGGAGTTCATGCATATCTCCAAAGGATACACCATTGCGACGCTCCTCATCGGTCATGTTACGAAGTCCGGCGAGATTGCAGGGCCGCGTATCCTGGAACATATCGTCGATACCGTATTATATTTCGAAGGCGACAAACAGCAGAACTACCGTCTCGTTAGAATAGTGAAAAATCGCTTCGGCGCCACCGACGAGATAGCGGTCTTCCAGATGACATCACAAGGGCTGATAGAAGTCCCTAACCCTTCGGAGATTTTCCTCGAAGAGCGCCGCAAAAAGACGACGGGCTCGGTGATAATACCCACCCTCGAAGGTTCACGGCCTATCCTCGTCGAAGCACAGGCGCTAGTAACGGGAAGCAGCGCCTATGGCACACCCACAAGGCGTTGTGCTGGCATCGACCAAACAAGGATGGCCCTTATGCTCGCCGTCCTTGAGAAACGTGTAGGCTTCAAATTCCACGAACGCGATGTCTTCGTATCGATAGCTGGAGGGATAAAGATCCTAGAACCTTCGGTAGACCTCGGCGTCCTTCTTTCGATAGCATCGTCGTTCTGCAATAGGGCCCTTCATCCTGAGATGGTCGTCGTCGGAGAAGTAGGTCTCGGTGGCGAAATCCGCAGCGTGCCAAAGATAGAACAGCGCATAAAAGAAGCTCTGCATATGGGTTTCACGCAATGCGTCATACCAAAACGCAACCTCAAAGGTCTCAGCGATGCGATACAGAAAGGTGCAACCATCACCGCCGTCGACAACGTCGAAGAGGCAATAAAAGCTACGATACGATAAAAAGTTCGGAGTGGGAATTTCCTACCACGGAGGCGCGGAGTGCACGGAGAAAGCAGGATTTTTGCCACAGAGGACACAGAGGAACCACAGAGGTTTCACAGAGAAAAAACATAGGGTCATTGTCATGCGCATATTTTCAGGGAAATTTCGTGGTAGGGTGTTAAAATCTCCGAAGGATGCCGATGTAATACGTCCTACGCAGGGGTATCTTCGTGAGGCAGTTTTCAACATATGCCAACACTCTGTTGAAGGTGCTGAATTTCTCGATCTTTTTGCTGGGACGGGAGCTATTGGCTTTGAGGCGTTGAGCCGCGGAGCAAAACATGTCACCTTCGTCGACAGCAGCCGCGAAGCGATAAAATATATAAAAGAAAACGCACGAATCCTTGGCGTCGAAAAAAATGTTACCATCATCTATGGCGATGCTTTTAAGACGGTGGCGAAGCTTGCGAAAAGAGGCATGAAGTACGACATAATATATATCGACCCGCCATATGCCAAAAAAAAGCATCACGACGCTTCTGGAGAGATATATTCTGGCGATAAAGCCCTCATAACCGCCGAAGACAACGGCCTCATAGCACCTTCAGGGACCGTCTTCGTCGAAGGACCACGAAGCGGATGGGATGACAACATCGATATCAAAACGCTATCGCTCGAAAGCTCACGGTCTTTCAGCGATTCCGCGTTACGACATTTCAAGAAGTTAAAAAGCCCCCCTGCTTTCAATATCTCCGCCTAAAAGATGTTTCTTCGAATCTGGCTGAAAACATGGCGCTAGCATGCTTTTTTCATACTGTGCTCTTTCAAACGATGCATAAAGTTTTCTTCCATCATAAGGTTGAAATACCCCATAGACAGCCGAAGCCTCTAATCCGACAACAATAAAAGGATGGGTGGCAATCTTTAATAAATCCTTACCGGCATTGCATGCCCTTGCTTTAAGGCAATATTTTTTCAATCTGCCTTTTGAACACCAGAAATGCGATAAAGTAGCTAATTTTAATGCTCGAGAAGCAACGGAACCAATGAGAAAAATACCATGAGCAGGAAGTGTCGCAAAGATTAAGGTGTAACATTTAAGCCGTACAATCACTTTCTGTTCATTAAGATACAACCGTCCGGTGCTTTCATCAATCCGATATTTAGGAACTCCTGGGTTTTCCTCAAATTGTGGGCCGTCTATATCAACTTTCCATTTGTTAATAGGCTGGAAATCTCTTGCTATTAGTGCTGGTATAGGCTGAAGATCTGTTAGAGTTACTATATCTGTATTAACCATGTCGTTTTAATGGGTTATTTTTAAAGTGTAACATTATACCATATTACGACTAAAATTTTACAGCCCTAAAATAACAACTTATTCGAACTAATGGCACGATTAATGACAGGGTGTCAATATTTGTTAACGCCCAATGGCACGGAACCATTATATTCCGTGCAGCGGAATATTACGGCGCGTTTTACCGTGGTGCCATTGGCTATGAAGAGTGTTTTGGCGTCGATAAAATCTATGCTGCTAAAATATGGTGATAGCAGTTTTGTATAATGATCGACACGCGGCGTTACATCGTCGGTGACATCTCGACCATTTTCAATTAAGACGAAGAAGCCATCGTTGCCTGTTTGTTCGTCGTCCATTCCTGGCCAGAAAGAGTACTGATTTTTTCTTGCGTTTCCGACGTTGAAAAAATACGCCCTCTTCTTATTTTTTGCATAGAAACTCATGATACTCGTCGTCTGGTATTTCTCTGAGAAGAGGAAGTCTTTGTCGGGGTTATATCCTGCCTCTTCTAAGGCGCCTTCGAGTTTATCCCATCCCATGCTATGCTGGAAGCCATTATATTTATATGGTATCGTTATGACGTCATATTTTTGTATGGCAGGGATCGCAAGGACAAAAAGCGTGAAAACCACCGATAATGCGATGCCGGCGAAGAACCATTTTCTCGCTGCTTTAGCTCTTTCGAAGACATACCAGCTCATAAGGACGAATGCTGTAGGGTATGCGAAGATAAACCAGTTGCCCTGAACCTTACTCATAAAAGAGCGTGCTATCGCTAGTAATAGTAATGAAAGCGTCGTCCATCCGCAGAAAAGTATTGATAGCGGTGTCTCTTTTCTTTTGCGCACCATATGAACAAGAGCTAATAGCATTACGACGAAAAGTATCGGCGAAAGGATTCCCGCCTGTGTGCCAAGAAATTCTGCTGTATTACCCGCAGCGCCTCCGCCTCCTCCAGATCCTGTAATCTGTCCATATACGTGTCGGAATGTCGCCCACTCGTTAGAAGCGTTCCATATTATGCTTGGAACGAGTCCAAGGAGCGATACTACCATACCTCCTAGCATCCTTTTCGTCCTGAGGATTGGATAGCACAATGCGAAGACGACGATCATACCCCACAGGTAGTATATCTGTGGCCATTTAAATATAGCGCCGAACGCTATGAGGAACCCTACCACATGATATTTTGGTCTGTGGTCGTAACGCAGACAATAGCACAGATATGCACACGTCAGCAGCCAGAAGAGGATGAAACCACCGTCTGTAGCGGCGGCGAACGACGATATAAACCCCATCGGCGAGAATGCTATAGCGATACCTGCCCAGAAAGCGACTTTTGCTTTAACACCACAACATCGTGCTGTAAAATATGTCGAAAGTGATAGCAAGGCGCTTATTATTACGGCGAAAAAGCGTACTCCCATCTCGGTGTTTCCAAAGATCTTACAGCCCGCCCATATCTGCCATGCTATCCCTGGGGCTTTGCTATAATACCCGATGTCGAGGTTGCGGCTCCACAGCCAATATTGCACTTCGTCGGGGTTAAGGTCTATGGAAGTAAAGTTTATCATCCATATCGCCCAGAATCCTTTAATTACTACTATCAATGCCAGCGCCGTCAAAAACCAGACGCCACTCCTGCGCTCCTGCAATGAATCCATTGTACACACCCTCTTAATTATTGATGTTACGCGCTACCGAATTTTTACCACAAAGTTTCCCAGGGTTCTATGCCGCTCCTGCAATAAAAAATAACAAGCCCCAATTTTTTCACCACAGAGGCACAGAGTACACAGAGAGGAAAAGGGGCGGGCTAGGGGTTTCACCCCTAGAACCACGAGGATTTTAAAAAGTTTACAGTTCACCATTCACAGTTTACCGTTCAAAAACGGGGGTCTGGGGGAGAATCCACCAGCCGGTTTGTTTTTTCCTCTCTGTGAAACCTCTGTGGTTCCTCTGTGTCCTCTGTGGCAAAAATCCTGCTTTCTCCGTGCACTCCGTGTCTCCGTGGTAGAAAAATCCTACTCCGAACTTTTTACATATAAAATCAGTTAGTTATACAAAAAAGCCAAGGTCACAACAATATTGTTGCCCTGGCTTTTTACATACATGCGAATCTTATACAGAAACCATTATTTCTTTTTCTTCGATGCTTTCTTTTCTTCGCTGACGTCGATTTCTATCGAGATATCAGGCTTGACACACACATGGCCTATTATTGTAACGCCATCATCGACGCTCAACGACCGCGCTGTTATATCGCCATGAATCTGTGCATCGCCACGAAGCTCTATACGCTCTTCGACTTCTACGCTTCCTTCGACATACCCTTCGACAATGACTTCATGCATCTTAAGGTTGGACTTCACCACACCTTTAGGTCCTATGATAAGCTTACCGTCGGAGATGAGTTCACCTTCGAAAGTCCCATCGACACGAAGATATCTCTTGAAATTCAGCGTGCCTTTAAAGACAACACCTTCGCCAAGCGTGGTCTCTGGCTCTTCATCGAAGTTATCAGGATGGAATGATGGCGATGATGGCAATGCTGCGATCTTCTCATTCCAGTCCTCTTCGCTAGAAAAGTCATCCTCAGAAAGGGAAGTATATTCTTGCTGCATCATCGACGGTATCGACATGTTTTGCTGCTGCCTCTCCTCGAAAGAAGGGCGCTGCGGAGCGTCTTGACGAAGCTCCTGTTGCTCTACAGCGGTAGAAGTATAGACACTAGCACCTTGCTGCTGTATCGGCTGCTGAGGTTCATTATGTTGAGACGGCATAGGCCTCTCTTGTTTTTGATGGCCTGATGATCCCATATCTTCTCTCTCGTTATAGTGATTTATCATCTCTTTCTCGAATAAACTTTTTGTGTACTTCTTAAACATACATTAAGTAACCTATATTATCGTATATATAATCTCTATTTTATGAAAAAGTCAACATCAACACGATAAAAAGTATGTTGTCTTATTTTTTTTACCCTACGTACTAATATTCCTGCGAACCATCTCAACCTGTCTTTTGAGCATATTGTCCTTCTCAACCTTGGACTCTATATTTTTACAAGCGTGTAATATCGTCGAATGCGTCTTACCAAAAGACGCCGCCAACATCATAAGAGACTCGTTTATCATCTCCCTAGCAAGATACATGGCAACCTGACGAGGTAGGGCGATATCCTTGGTGCGCGTGCTTCCTTTTAGGTCGTTGACACGAACCTGGAACACCGCAGAAACGCTCTTCAAAACCTGCTCTACGGAGATCTTCTCCTGTGGAGCATGGCATAGCATCTGGCTCAGCGCCATCTCAACAAGCTCTTCGGTGATGTCTTGGTTTAGAAGACGACAGTGTGCGCTTAGCTTATTTACCGCGCCTTCAAGCTGACGTACGTTGCTGAATATATGCTCTGCTATGAAGAATGCTACATTACTCGAAAGTTTCATGCCCTTCTGCTCGGCCTTATATTGTAATATTGCAACGCGCGTCTCAAGGTCAGGGATACCAACATGGGCGACAAGGCCCCACTCCATCCTCGCAACAAGGCGCTCCGAAAGCTTCAGCTGTGATGGTGGCTTGTCGCTCGTTATCACAATCTGCTTGTTCTGGTTGATAAGACTCTCGAAGGTATTACAAAACTCTTCTTCGAAGTTTAGCCTGTTCTGCAAGAACTGTATATCATCGACAAGCAACACATCAAGGCTACGATAAAATCTCTTCATCTTATCAACGGACTTATTACGAAGGCTGTCGACAAGGTCGTTGATAAATGCTTCTGTAGTAATACATTGCACGCGAAGATGCTTGTAGTTCTTCTGCACATGATGCCCTATGGCATGAAGAAGATGCGTCTTACCAAGTCCTACACCACCATGCATAAATAAAGGATTATACGATTTGCTCGGGTTGTTCGCCACTCCCAGCGCTGCAGACTTAACGAATTGATTGGCAGGGCCTTCGATGAAGTTATCGAAAATATAAAAATCATTGAGCTTCATAACATACTTAGGCTCTACTGACACTGGAGATGACGACGATATCGTCGGTGCAACAGCCTCGCGCTTCTTAGGAGCAGCAATGACAAACTCTATAGCAGGCTCTCCACTAGAACGTACAGGAAGAAAACTACAAAGCTCGCTCTTGTAATTCGAAAGTAAATAGTCCTGAACGAAAATATTAGGAACCTCAAGGGTAACAAGCTCAATGTCTTCGTCAATAACAACGATAGGATCAAGCCAATTACGAAACGCCGTATCAGAACAGCGTCCCTTCATATATTCAATAAATTGTCCCCAACATCCAGCAATCTCACAAGCGACCATACAAAAGGCTTCCTTTTTCCGAGGTTATGAACAACGTTTCCACAATGTATTGTGGGCGCATTTTCTCTTAAATAACGATGAAAACTTTAGCACGTCGATCGTTAGCCTGCAAGAAAATTATCACAAAAAAAAGCATCCTTTCCGTAAAACATTGACCCTAAGAGAACAACACTGCAAAAAATATTTTTTTGAATACTTTCCCTGCCGCATTGTTCATAACATGTTTATGGTGAAGATTTTATTATCATACCGCTATATCCCTGCCACTATGGAGTTATCAACATAAAAAGAAAAGCGGATAGAAAAGAAAAGCGGATAGGAATAGCGTGGAGCGTATAGCATGAAAGAAATTCGGAATATAATTTTTCTTCTATACGCTAGCTATTTCCTGGTGTTATATATTCTAGCATTACCATTGTGATATCGTCGGACTGTGGTTCTTCTCCGGCGAATGTTTTAACGCTTTCCAAGACATTTTCGACAGCGTCTTTAACATTTAATTTTTCATGTTCCATGTTTTGCATTGTTTCGAGGAGTTTCGCTTCGGAATATTCTTCACCTTTTGTGTTGAAGGCTTCTGTTACGCCATCGGTGTAGAGGTATATTCTATCTCCTGGCTTCATTGTCAATTTTTCGTTATGGTATATAGCATCGGGGTCAATACCTATAGAAACTCCTGGTTTCAATGCAAGGTATTCGACACCCCCTTTCTTATTTATTATTATTGGAGGGTTATGTCCTCCGTTGGCGTATGACAGTTCTCCGGTTTTCATATTGAAAATGCAGAAAAGCAGAGTAACGAACATACAAGTGTCGTTACCATCAGATATTTGTTTATTAATTTTCGTGAGGATATTTCTGGGGTTGTGTCCTTCTTCGCGTGCTATTGTTTCGATAAGGGTGTTGCTTACTGCCATGAATAGTGATGCTGGCACTCCTTTTCCAGAGACGTCGCCAATGAAGAAGCATAAGTTGTCATCATCGAGCATGAAGAAGTTATAGAGGTCTCCGCCGACTTCTTTTGCTGATTTCAGTATTGCATATAGATCTATTTCTTCTCTTTCGGGGAATGCCGGGAAGATTTTCGGTATCATACTCATCTGTATTTCGTGAGCGACATTGAGCTCGCTTTCAATATGTTCTTTAGCGGCTGTAGTATCTGTAAGTTCTTTAATATATTTTTTAAGGTCGTCTTTCATAGTGGCAAAAGAGTTATATAGAATTCCTACTTCATTCTTTGTTTCTCTCTTTTCTATTTGTATATTGAGGTTTCCTTTTGCGAGCTCTTTGGTTTTTGTCACGAGTTTACGTATTGGCGTCGTTATTGCTCGTGAGATTAAGACGATAAAGAATGCCAATATCATTGATCCAATGATACCTATTATTATCATTGTCTTTGTAAGCTTTGTCACCCCTGCCATAAGTTCTGCTTTTGGGAAGAATATACTAAGAGACCATCCTGTTGTTTCCAGAGGGATATATGCTAACCATCCATCTTTTTGTGTTACCAGGCTTTTTCTTGGGACGAAGGCTTTTTCGCCTCGCACCATATCTTTTCCTAGCGTGCGTAGTTCATCGTCGCCCAGGTTTTTTGCTATGGTGAATATTGTCTCGTTACTCACCCACTCTTCATTAGGGTGTACTACCATCATACCGTTACTTGATATCAAAAAGCTATATCCCGTCTCTGCTATCTGTATTGACGAAACCATATCTCTAAGCCATCCCAAGGAAACGTCTGTGGCGAGGATGCCCATAATTTTCCTTTCCCCGTCTATTGTTTTATATAATGGCACGGAGTATGTCGACATAACGACATTTCCGCCACCATCGCCAGCATCAAAGTATGGTTCGCTCCACATCGGTTTTTCTAGCTCTAATGGTATCTGGTAATAGTCGCGATAATTGTATAGATATTCATAATCACCCTCTTCCTCTCCTAAGTACTCGTACTCTTCTTCATCTTCGTAGTCTTCTTCAGAATCCGCGGCGTCTTCTTCGGCCTCTTCTTCAGAATCATCGTATTCTTCTTCTGGGGCATATGGATCATCTTCAAAGTCATCTACAACCTCACCATCTTCGCGATATGAATATGACGAGAAATAGTACCTATTAGGGTGGAAGGCATATGGTTCATATGATGTTGAGAAGCCAAAAACTCCTGGGTTATTTACTGCGATGCTTCTAAGAATCTGATTTTGCTGTTCGTTTTCGAAGAAACCGTCGACATCTTCAAGAAGATCTGCTGCCGTCTCTGTTATTGTCTCGAACTTTTGCAATATGGCATGTATTTCATTAGCAGTGCCTTCGATGATATCATTGGCGTTTTTCTCTATTCCGTTGACGACGATTTCTCTCGAAACCCAGTAATTATATCCCAAGATGGCGCTAAACAGTATCATCACTGTTGTTATAACAGTAAAGATAAGACTTGTCATTATGCTTTTATTTTTCAACATCGCTATTAATTCCTATATCAGATTTATATCAGCTAGCCTTCACACCATAAAAACCTTATGGCGAAGGCTGGGCCTCAATCATTGGTTTAAAGAATTCTTTATATTCCATACTATTAGTTATGATGCCTTCTTCTTTCATGGCATCTACAACACGGCGGTAATCTTCTTCACGAAGTTCTCCCGAGATTTCATTGCTATCGCCTTTTATGATCTCTTCCATGCGGTCGAGCATCCACTCTTGATGTACTCTACTAGCGGGAATTTCTTCATCTTCCATATACATCATAATGATATCGATTGCTTCTTCTTTATTATCAAAAGCATATCTCCAACCTTCTAGCGATGCCTTTACAAAGGCGTCGCACATATCGCTATCTTCTTCGTATAGATCTCCGCGGGTATAGATACCATCTTCTGGGAGGTCAAGGCCATAGTCTTTAAAAAAGAATGTCGTAATATCTTCTGGGTCATATCCCGAGTTTATTATGGTATCGTATTCGTTATACCACGTCGCCGTTGCAATATCGACACCGTCGCGCAAAAAGAGATTTACTGTAGTGCCTTGCATGATAACATCAACATCGAGACCATTCTTAGCGATAAAAATCCGTGGGGGTGCCTCATAATCTTTTGACCATATGCTCATCTTTTTGCCGTTGAAGTCTGATAGCGTGGAAATTCCCGACTCTTTTTTCGCTACAAACATAAGCGACGACTTCTGAACGATCTGTGCTAGGTTTACAAAATTATTGTCGTTATCGTTTTCTTTCAATGCCGTCGGCAGCCATGCTGTGATAAAATCGACTTCCTCCCATACAAGATAATCTACGGCGAATTCATCGGGTGTAGCATAAAATATCTCGACATCGAGGCCATATTCTTCATATATCCCGTTTTCAAGAGCAACATAGTACCCAGCAAACTGCGCCTGCGGAAACCATTGCACCATAAGGGACGTGCTGATAAGGCCCGATTCTTCAGAGTCGCCTTCAAGCTCTTCTTCGGCGTCGTCTTCAGGCTCTTCCTCATCGATTTCGTCAGCGTATTCCTCATCGGCCTCGTCGGCGTATTCCGTATCGGCGGCGTCGGCGACGTCGACATTAATGTCGACGACCTGCTCCGTGTCGGTATTGTCGGCGTATTCTACGTCTGTTTTGTCAGCGTAGCATGGTGCCATCAATAATGACGCCATAATAATAATTAGGGAAAAGTATGCTTTCATCATATTTTGATATGTTTTATAGTTTAAGTTGATAAACATTACGTTACACCCAAGGTTTAAAAAATGACAACGAAAAAATTTATACCTTATGCTCATCATAGTATTGATGCCGAAGACATCAAGCAGGTTAATGACGTTCTTACTAGTGGCGTCATCACTAGGGGCCCTTATGTCGAGAGCTTCGAAAATGGTATCGCCGAATATTGTGGCGCTCGCTATGCTGTAGCCTTTAACAACGGGTCTTCGGCGCTACAGGCTGCGTATTATGCCGCAGAAATCACAAAATATGACACGCTAATAACCTCACCAAACACCTTCGCTGCCACGGCGACGATGGCGATACGTTCCGGCGGGCCTTCTCCAACATTCGTTGACATCGACGAAACCACAGGAAACATCGACCTAGACGCTCTCGCCGAAAAACTTATGATACCATCGTCGCGAGGAAAAAATATCGTTGTGCCCGTCCATTTTGCTGGGCTTCCTGTCGACATGGAACGTCTTGGGAATATGCCGTTATCTCCCGACGACATCATCATCGAAGACGGCTCTCACGCTTTGGGTTCCTCGTACGAAAAAAACGGACCTCTTGTGGGTTCTTGTGTCTATAGTGATATGACGGTATTCAGCTTCCATCCAGCGAAGACAATAACGACTGGGGAGGGGGGGATGGTTACCACCAACAACGAAGCTATGGCACAGCGCTTACGTCTTTTCCGTAATAATGGCATCGTCAGAGATTGCCCTGACAGTCCTGGTCCGTGGTATCACGAGGTCGTCGATGCCACTGGCAACTATAATATGACCGACATCAGCGCTGCCCTTGGCGTCAGCCAGCTAAAAAAGATAGACCTTTTCATAAAAAAACGCCGTAAGATAACTTCGTGGTACCACGAAGACCTAGAAGGCGTAAAGAATCTTTCTTTTTTAGAAATCCCCCAAGAGAACACCGTATCGCCACACCTCTTCGTCGTTAAGATCGACTTCGAAGCATGCAAAACAACGCGCAAAGCTGTAATGGAGCGCCTCCATGACGAAGGCATTGGGTCACAGGTGCTATATATCCCTTTGTACCAGCAGCCTTACTTTAAGAATATCCTCGGCGATATATCAACGGACTTCCCTAACATGGAACGGTACTATTCACAGACGCTAGCATTACCGCTGCACTGCAACATAGAAAGAAGTGATGTATCAAGGATATCGTCTACAATAAAAAAAATTCTGAATGCAAATTAATGCTCAATGATCACTGATCACTGATCACTGGTCACTGGTCACTGAATTATCGGTATGCCATAGCGAGAGCTTGTGCTGTCGTGGCGATTTTAGCATCGTCGTGGACGACGAGGGAATCGATAATTTTGAAGCCTTCGTCTTTAGAGCCTATCTCGAGAAGAGCTTTAGCTTTATTAAGGTGTGTAACGGCGTGCTGTTCGTCTAGGGAAAGCGCTTTATCAAAGACTTCAAGAGCCTTTTGAGGATCTCCAATCTGAAGATATATTGCTCCAAGGGTTTGGAAGTTATACGGCTCGTGAGGTTCTAAAGCCGTTAGCGCCTCGAAAAAAGGCTTGGCGATTTCATATTTCCCCTGCCTTATATATGAATATCCTGTTATTTTAAGGTCGTCGAGCTGCTCTTCGTCCCATCCCAGCACCTCACACCAATCTCTATGTTTTTCATTCATAATATGTTACCCCGCTAAATATTACCCTGCTAAAAGTTCTGCTACTCTTCCGAGAATGTGCCCTTTCCAAGAATTAATTTCGTCTAGCTGCTCGAAACAAGAACATAATGCACTCTTCTCTTCTTCCTCTTCTTCCCTTCCTTCGCCTTCTTCGCCTTCTTCGTCTGACAAAGACGAAAGGTTTTTAAGCTTCAAGTAATCTGCTGCTTGTTTTTCTAGGGTCCCTAAGCTTGGTGCCGCGCGATAGCTTATAAACGAAGGACGTCGCTGCGAATAAAATTTTCGTGGAGGCATAAACATCGCCCACGGAGCATTGCTGGTCATCATACCGAAAAGCATGTCGAGCTCAAGAGTGCGCGGGAAGGTGTTGACTACCGACATCTGTGAAGGAATAGATCCTGCTTCTGATATACGGTACTGCTCATTAACGCTCTCAATAAGGCGTGTTCGTTGGGCATATTCTATATGTACTTGAAACGGCAGCTTATAAATATTTTCCATATATAATAATCCTTTGTTATGCTCCTACAGTATTATTGTAGCAAAAAAATCTTTTTAAGTAAATGAAAACATTCTCTCATTGTCGTTGCAAAAAAGTATATATAACACCATAATCGTGATTATGAATGAGTTACATATACCAGTATTGGCAGAAGAATTTCTACATTTTTTTCGCGAACGACACATTAATACGTTCGTAGACGGTACTCTAGGGCTTGGAGGGCACGCCTCAGCAATACTAAAAGAACACGAAGAGATAAAAACATTCGTAGGTATTGACGAAGATCGCCACGCCTTATCTATTGCCGAAAAAAATCTGTCTGCCCACAAAGAACGTATCATGCTGATACGCAGCAATTTCCGCGATATGAAGGCGGCGGTAGAAGACCATGGCATCGATGGTGTCGACGGTATATTCCTAGATATTGGTGTATCGTCGTTACAACTTGACGATGGTTCTCGTGGCATGAGTTTCTCTCAGGAGGGCCCTCTTGACATGCGCCGCGACCCCTCTATGCCTCTTACTGCCAGCGAGATAGTGAACCGCTGGACAGAGAAGCAGCTGGGAACGATATTCCGTGAATATGGTGAAGAGCCACGATGGCGTCGTATTGCGAAAATTATTGTCGATGGTCGTAGGAAGAAAAGGCTTATTACTACTACCGACCTTGTCGAGTTATTATCGCCACATCTTCCACGTTTGGGCCGAAAGAAGATAAGTCCTATGACGTTAGTTTTCCAGGCGCTGCGTATTGCCGTCAACGACGAGCTTGGCGCTTTAAAAGCCGTCATTCCCGATGCTATTGCGTTGTTAAGTCCCGGTGGGCGTCTTGGCATCATAAGCTTCCACAGCTTAGAAGACAGGATTGTTAAAAATGTTTTCCGTCTCGCTGCCAGCAAACATTCCACTTCTCCTGACATCCCTGACATCGTCGTTGAAGAAAACCCTACCGTTACGTTATTAACAAAAAAACCTATAGCGCCTTCTCCTGAGGAAATAAAGTCAAACCCACGATCTCGCAGTGCCAAGATGCGTTTTATTGAAAAGCTCGGTGACAAAAACAAATAAGGTGCTGATCATGAGGATTTTTTTCTGTATCGCCTTTTCCTTTTTCATGGTTTTTTTATACCTCGACAGCCAGAACGATATCATGGAACTACGCCTTTCTATTCCTGTCGTTACAAGGAGCATCAACGAGACGCGCTCTAAAAACAAACGTCTAGAATATGAAATCGAGCGTTTTGAAAGCCCGAAGAACCTTATTGAGATGTCGCGGAAGCCCGAGTTCGGGCATCTTTCATATCCTTATGTCGATGATATCATCGTCGTTACCGAAGAAGAACACCTTATCATGGTCGAAGAATCATGAAGACTCCAACAATACCCTCCTCGATACGCAATAGGATATTTACGATAGCGCTAATCATGTCGGTGATGTTCTCTGCGTTGATAATAAAGTTTTTCACGATACAGATCATCGAAGGCGAGAAGTGGTCGCAGAAAGCCAAGAACCTCCATGAGATCGTCATAAAGGAACCCTTCCGCCGAGGAAGTTTCTACTCCAACACCTCGCTATATCGCCGCCATCCAGAATCTCCACAGCCCCTTGTCATCGACGTCCCTGTCTTCCACCTATATATCGACCCGGCCTCTATCCCAGAACGCTGCCACGATGATATCGCCAAAGAGTTATGGTCTTTTGCTTCGCTGCCGTTGTCGTCACGAGAGCATTTTGACAAGCAGTTTACATATTCCCGAAGCCGCAGTAGAAAGCTCATCGTCGAACTCGACAAAGAATCCCACGATGCCATCGTGACATGGTGGAGAGGCTATTCTCGCGCCAACAAGATCGCCGGCAATGCAATATATTTCATCAACGACTATCAACGATCATATCCTTTCGGGTCTCTTTTAGGTCAGGCACTACATACCATCCGCGACACCAAAGAGGAGGTCACAAAACAAGGACTTCCTACTGGAGGCCTAGAGCTATACTTCAACGAGCAGCTAACAGGGACGCTAGGAAAGCGGCGCATTATCCGCTCGCTAAGGAATCCTATTGCTAAGGGAGAGCTCCTCGTCGCTCCTCATAACGGCGCTGACATATACCTCACCATCAACCACTATATACAAAGCATCGTCGAAGAAGAACTCGCCCATGCCATCACTACCGCCAAAGCCGTAGGGGGCTGGGCTGTGATGATGGAACCCGCTACCGGCGAGATTATGGCCCTTGCACAATACCCTTTCTTCGACCCTATGAACTACCACGAATATTTCAACGACAAGGATCTTGTCGAAGACTCCAAGATACGCGCTGTCACCGATGCCTATGAGCCGGGTTCTAGCATGAAGCCTATAACCGTTGCCATCGCTCTGCAGGCCAACAAAGAACTACAAGCTTCCGGAAAAGAGGCTCTCTTCGACCCCGACGAAAAGCTCGACACTTCCCGAGGAAATTTCCCGGGACGCTCCCGCGACCTCAAAGACGGGCGCGTCCACAAATTCCTCAACATGTACCAAGCCCTACAAAAGTCTTCGAATATATATGTAGCACGCCTTGCGCAGCGTATCGTCGAAACTATGGGAGACGAATGGTATCGTCAGGCGATAGAAAACTTCGGCTTTGGAAAGAAGACATACATAGAGCTCCCCGCTGAAGCCCAGGGGCTTGTCCCCACCCCTGGCGTGAAATATGCCAGCGGCGCTCTGCAGTGGTCGAAGCCAACGCCATTCTCTCTAGCCATGGGACATAACATCATCATGAACAGCATACAGCATGCTAGAGCATATTGCATCTTCGCCAATGGTGGCTTCCTTGTAACACCGACCATAGTAAAAAAGATCGTAGAACACCATGACGACGGCAGCGAAAACGTCATACTAGAAAATAAAAGCGACGACGTCACAGTGTTTCCGAAAATCCTCGACGAAGACATCATAGAGAAGGTCATCAAGGGGATGAAATATGTCACGAAGATGGGCGGCACGGCACGTCGCGCCGACATCAGCGGATACACCGAAGCGGGAAAATCTGGGACGTCGGAGAAAATAATCGACGGCAAATATTCCGACGAAAGATATATCTCCAACTTCATCGGCTTCGCGCCTTTGAAGAATCCGCGCTTCGTCCTTCTTGTCGTCATCGACGAGCCATCACGAGTATACCTCCCATATATAGGGAAAAACTGGCATGGGGGAACGTGCGCATCGCCAGCGTTCAGGAATATAGCATTCCGCACACTAGAATACCTCGGCGTCTCCCCCGACGACCCACACGGATACCCTGTCGGCGACCCTCGCCGCGACGCCAAAGAAGCCGACTGGCTCGATGAGATCGAAGAACTCCGCGAAACATACAAACAATGGAACGAACAATAATGAAATTAAGAAAACTTCTAAAAGATATCGACGTCGAAGAGATAAAAGGCTCTAAAGAGATAGAGATAACGGGGCTGTGCTCCAACTCGAAATTCGCCGCTCCTGGGAATTTATTTATCGCAAAACGCGGTGGCTCGTACGACGGAAATATATATATCCCTGAAGCCCTAGACGCCGGCGCTAGCGCCATCCTCACCGATATCTACAACCCCTTCTACAAAAATACCGTACAGTTAATACACCCCGATGTCCCTGACGTCGAAGCATCGCTAGCAGCGAACTACTACGGCTCTCCCGACAAAAAACTCCTAATGGTCGGCGTCACAGGCACCAATGGTAAAACAACGTGCTCCTTCATGATAAAACACCTCCTTGATAGCGTCTCGAAGCCGTGTGGGCTTGTAGGGTCTCTGCAATACATCATCGGCAGCTACCACCAGGAGGCCTCTCACACCACTCCCGACGTCATCACCAACTATCGCCTCCTCAACAACATGGTATCCGAAGGGTGCCACGCTGCCGTTATGGAGGTGTCATCGCATGCCCTCGACCAAAACCGTGTACAAGGGATACAGTTCGATGCTGCCATCTTCACAAACCTCTCCCAAGACCACCTCGACTACCACAAGACGATGAAACGCTATGCTTCGAGCAAAGCGCTACTCTTCAAAGGCCTCTCTCCTCGCGACAAAAAGGCCTTGATGCCATACCACAAGACCGCCATCGTAAATATTGACGACCCTTGGAATCAATATATCATAAAAAGCTGCAAGGCACCGATAATAACTTATGCTATCGACAACGACGCCGATGTCAGTGCCTCTTCCATAATATACGGAAGGGAAAGCACCACCTTCGACGTATCATATGGTGGAAGCACGCTGCCTTTCACGACGAGCTTCCCAGGGAAATATAACGTTTACAACATCCTCGCCGTCGTCGCCTTCGGTGTAACACACGGAATCCCCTTCGAAACCATCCCTCCGTTGGTTTCTTCCATCCCAGCAATCGCCGGGCGCATGCAAGAAGTCCAGAACCCCCTAGGCATAAAAGTATATGTCGACTCTGCCAGCACCGAAGACGCCCTGCATAACGTCTCATCTTTCCTAAAAAGCACCGCAAAAAATCGTCTTATCATCGTCTTCGGATGTGGAGGCAATAGAGACAAAAGCAAAAGACCTAAGATGGCACAGGCTTGCGAACAACATGCTGACATATGCGTCGTCACCACCGACAACCCCCGCGATGAAAACCCCGAAACAATATGCCGCTCTATAACCCGTGCATTCTCCTCTGGCACAAACTATGTCGTCGAAGTCGACAGACGCGAAGCGATACACTACGCCATAAAAATCGCAGAACCTGGTGACACCGTACTAATAGCAGGGAAAGGCCACGAGAAAAAACAATACTTCGCACATAAAACTATACCTTTCGACGATGTCGCCATCGCCGAAGAGCTTTGTAACGATATATCACAAAAAAAGGTCACCGTATGATACGCGCAGTAATACTCTTCGCCATATCACTTATCGCCATAACGTCGTGCTCTTCACGGCAGACGTCTTCAACATTAGACACCGAAAACCTTATAACATCGGCGACGACAACTCCTATCATAAAAAAAGCCTCTACTATCATCGCCATCGACGCCGGACACGGCGGCAAAGACCCAGGAGCGCTTTCTTATGACAAGCGTCACCTAGAAAAGCATATGACCCTCGCCACTGTTATGATGGTAAAAAACTACCTAGAAGATATGGGGTATGATGTAATCCTCACAAGAAACGCCAACACAACACTGCCCCTATATAAACGCGCCGCCATCGCCAACAAAATCAACGCAGACCTATTCGTCAGCATACACTACAACTCGTCGCTCAACCGTAAAGCCAACGGCATAGAAATTTTTTACTACAAGACATCAACGACATCGAAGCAATATGCCCAACATGTTCTAGATGCCCTTATTCAACATACAAAAGCACCATCACGAGGGATAAAACCTGCATACTTCACCGTCCTAGAAGAAACAACAATGCCAGCAATCCTCGTCGAAGGGGGCTTCATGTCAAACCCCGCAGAGATGCATATCCTAAAAAAACCACAATACCTCAACGTCATTGCCTACAGCATAGCAGAAGGGATTCATTGGTCATTGAGCATTGAGCATTGAGCATTGAGCATTGAGCATTGCTCCGAATATATTCTTATCAATGATAAATGAAAAAGGCAGCCGACGGCTGCCTTTTTTGTTGCCCTCGGCGCGATTCGAACGCACGACCTATCGCTTAGGAGGCGACCGCTCTATCCTACTGAGCTACGGGGGCATGGATATAACAAACATCGTACACCATCATATGTGTTATCCTCAAGAAAAACTTCTTTTTGTTATAATCGCCGTCTGCTATAATCTCTGCTTATTATATTAACAAGGAGTACATTATACCATGACTACAGTAAAAAACGGCGACACAGTAAAAGTTCACTATACCGGCACCCTAGAAGACGGCACCGTCTTCGACACCTCTAGAGACCTAGACCCTCTAGAGTTCACCATCGGTTCCGATCAAGTCATCCTTGGCTTCAACGATGCCGTCATCGGCAAGAAAGTCGGCGATGCCAACATCATCACCATCCCTTCCGAAGAAGCATATGGTCCATACCGCGATGATATGGTTATCGAAGTACCAAAAACGAACTTCCCTGAAGACATAACTCCTGTAATAGGACAAAATATCCAGCTTCAAGATGAAGACGGAAACATCGCCGTAGCCGCTATCGAAGGGCTAACCGATGAGACCGTAACACTCAACGCCAACCACCCTCTCGCCGGCAAAGACCTTACCTTCGACATAGAGCTTATGGAGATAATAGCGTAGTAATGCCTTCTTTAGCAGAAAAACAACAGCGCATCAAAGAGCTTTTCTCTGGATGCTCGTCTAAAGAAGAGATCTACGAAAAAATTATAGCACTAGGGGCAGAACTTGCCCCTATTCCTTCAGAATTCAAAACCGCAGAACGTCGCGTTCCAGGATGCCAAAGTAATGCTTTCCTCGATGCACACCTAGACAATGGTGGCGTCGTCTTCGAAGGCACCGCCGACGCCCTAATATCAGCAGGACTGATGTATCTGCTTATAAGCGTATACAGCGGCGAAACACCAGAAACAATCCTCACCGAAGAGCCGCGCTACCTCGAAGAAATCGGGATAACAAAAAGTATCACCATAGGAAGGTCTAATGGCCTCGCCAGCATGATGCTACGCATGAAACAAGAAGCGCTGAAACTTTTACAGTGACCAGTTATCAGTTTTTAGCGTATAGCTTTTATTAGCGGATAGGAATAGCGTATAGCGGATAGTTTCGAAACCACGAACTCCGAACTCAGAACTGCATCGAAGTTGCTTGAGCATTGAGCATTAAAAAACCGCTGTAGAGCAATCTACAGCGGCTCATCCTCTGGTGTGCCTGGTGATGATTGTGCTAATTAGAAATTAAAGCCTGCACGGACATTTTCGCCATTGCTGGAGTTTATAAGAATATATGGCTCAGAAATTGCCAAGAAACCAAAATCATTGACACCGATGATCACAGCATCGCCAACAATCCAGTCACCCATACGATAACTGTCGAAAGCAGAGATGTTCCATATGGTACCGTCGCTTAGAACTATCGTATTATCATATGAATCTATATCAACAATAGTAAGGGTGAACTCTCCATAAATAAGAGGCCCTACATCAAAATTAGCTCTGACTTCTTGTCCTGTAGTGACATTACACAACCTATAATCATATATAGAGAAAAAATCTCTGTGAGGAGCGATGTAGACAATATCGCTGGCAAGCCAATTAAGGGCCATATATGCATCCATATAACAAACACTCCACCCAGAGCCATCTTCAAAGTCAATATAATCGCCGCTAGCAGAAACTGAAAGAGGCCAATGTTGAGAAGCTTGGTAACCGCGAGGATATGATAAAACCCTCTTCTCAACAACTCTAGGAACAGAATTTTCGTCGTCACTGTTCATCTCTTCTTGCTGAGCACGCTTCTCTTTGTTAGCAATAGATTCGTTATAATTTAATCTGCGCTCGGAAGCGTTGACTCGCTCTTCTTTATTGTTATTATTACTATCTTCTGCCGTCAAAGAGGCCATCGTTAAACTTAAAACAGCAAAGCTGTAAAACACTTTTTTCATCATAATATTTTCTCCTTTATTTTCACTGGTATTATCGATACGTCGTTAACTATTAAAACTATATAGAAATTTTTTGAGCGGTTCTTTGTCTTATTCTCTGACTTTTCTTTCTGAAAGTTATATCATAAAAAAAACATTATCGCACCACGAAAAGAAATATGTCTTGCAAAACCCCTAGAAATAGTATATAATAAATTTTAGGATGAAATTTAAACTAGGGGAACACTGTTATGAGAAAAGAGAACAATGTCATAAGAAAGGTTATATATTCTTTTATAGTATTCGTAGGTATTTTTTCATTTTTTCTTGTCGGATCGTTACGTTCCGGTGTTGAGGGGTTATATTCACTAAGCGACGAGACGGCGCTTCCAGGGATTATTGACGAAGAAAACACCGTCTTCCATCACTATCCTGTCGCTATATCTATTAATGGCACTGTCGTCGCTCTTGAAGACGGCACACAGTGGATCATCAATAAAGATGACAACGCCTTTGAGACGGTATCGTCGTGGAATCCTTCAGACATTGTTATCATCACCCTTGACGACACATCACCATACTATAATCTTAAAAACATCACCAACGACACCAGCGTCCCAGCGACGTTTTTCCCTGTAGTTTCGATGCACAACATTTCGACGCGTGTCATCACGGAGATCTCCGACATGGACTCTGACACAAGAATCGTTTTAAATGACGGTCTTGTATGGGTTGTCGAAGAAGAGCTTAGCGAAACATGGTCTGTCGGCGATGTCGTGACGATAGCTCGCGCCGAGGAATCAATATGGCATTCCATCACAGGGACATATTTCGAGATGATAAACATCGACCGCAATGACCACTTTTCCTGCGAACAAGAAAATTAGCGGATAGGAATAGCGTTTAGAGAATAGTAAAATCACTGATAACTGATGTTACGCGCTATCGATTTTTTTACCACAGAGCCACAGAGCACACAGAGAGCGCCCACTGCGCAGAGCGCGCAGCAGACGCACAGCTGTCGCCATTGTCGTTGATTGTACTTCCTTTCTTTGTTTTTCCTAGAGCAAATGTAAAGATGCAACCTTATTTTTACGACAACGGCGAGAGGGGGCACTGCCGTGTCCGGGTTTATTCATTGTTAAACCCATGGTTGCGACCTATATTTCCTTTAGCGCCATAGAGTTGGACAAGATGGCTCATTGAACGACAAGCGAATAGTTGTAACTATTCGCGAAGAGTAAAATGAGTCAGGTTGCCTGACACTATGGATGCTATAGGAAACAGGTCATTTTTTCCTTTCTAAAAAGCTCCGGCAAGGACATAAACATATGAAGATAGATATCTTAAGCCGTTACTATCTCTTATTGTTTTTATTTGCCCATTTGCTATCATTTGGCTTCACCATATATCTTTTTGCAGCAGCACATCTGCTTTGATTCTATCCTCGCGAATGTTTTAACATTCGCTCGTCTTTCATCTTCGCACCTGTACCACTGCAAAAACCCTATGGCAAAGTATAGGTCGCAATCATGGGTTAAATGAAAAAGGGGGTCTGGGGGAATCCCCAGCCATATTCTTTTTCCTCTCTGTGTTCTCTGTGGCTCTGTGGCTCTGTGGCTCTGTGATGAAAAATCCTATTCCGAACTCATTAAGCATTGATCAATTATCAATGATCTTAGCGATGAGGTCGTAGTCGGCGGCGTCGGTAATTTCTGCGGTGTAGAACTCCCCTATAGTATCTACGAGGGTATAATCATTAACGATGACGGTACCATCGATGTCGGGACATTGCCCTTGTGTCCGCGCCGAAAGTAGAAGCTCTGTCTCTGGGTGGTATCCATCGACAATAACGCGTATCTTCTTTCCTATCATAGCGCGATTTTTTCCGTATGATATCTTCTGCTGTGCTGCCATAAGGACGTTGTAGCGCTTTTCTTTTACGTCGTCGTGGACCTGTCCTGGAAGTGTTTCTGCGGTGCTACCCTTTTCAGGAGAATATATGAATACGCCGATGTTGTCGAGCTTATATTTTTTGACGAAGTCGAGGAGTTCCTGAAACTGTTCGTCATTTTCTCCGGGGAATCCTACCATAAGACTCGTCCTTATAACGATATCAGGGAGCGTTTTTCTAAGCTTTGTTATTATATCTATGATATCTTCTTTCGTCGTAGCACGCCTCATCGTACTAAGTATCGTGTTGTTGATATGCTGTATAGGCATATCGAGGTATGGGCATATCCTGTCGTCTTCTTTTATTATGTCGATGACTTCGTCGGTTATCTCGTCGGGATACAGATACAGAAGGCGTATCCAGTAGTCTCCAGGGACGGCACAAAGCTCTTTAAGCAGCCCTGCAAGCGTCTCTCCGGTATCTTTACCAAAATCTCCGAGGTCTTGCGCTATAAGTATTATTTCTTTGACGCCGTCTTCGACAAAACCCTTGAACTCTTTGACGACTTGTTGTGTCGTCTTACTTTTCAATGGCCCTTTGATGTCGGGGATGATACAGAAGCTACATCTTTTTCGGCACCCTTCGGCGATCTTGAGATATGCATAGTGTGGCGGCGTCGATATCGTCCGTGGGGTGTCACCTTGTTGTATGAAACTCTTCGCAGAAGAAACCGTCTCTCCGACATTTTTGTCTTCGAGGGCTTCGAGGATTGTTGCGGTGTCGCCGGAGCCTACGAGATAATGGACGTCAGGGCATTCTTCTCTGATGGTATCCCCATGGTTCTGTACCATACACCCCGTAACGACGACCTTCGCCGTAGCCTTCTTTTCGTCGCACATCTCCTGTATCGTAGATATTGCCTCCTGACGAGCCTCTTCGAGGAAACCACACGTGTTTACAACGATATAGTCGGCGCCGTCGATAGTAGTGGCGATGTCATAGCCTTCGGCCATAACGATGCCAAGCATAACCTCTGTATCTACGAGGTTTCTCGGGCATCCTAGGCTAACAAAATATATAGAACCTTTTTTTTCTGTCATAATAATAAACTCTTTATTGATAATTGATAATTGATCATTGATAATTGATTAATGGTTTCCGCATTGTATTAATGCCGATGCTGCGACGATACGCATCGACTGGAATGGTGTGTCGAGAGCTTCTACAAGGAAAGGCACCGACTGTTTATCGCCCAAAGATCCTAGAGCTTCTAGTATAATAATCTTTAGCTCTCTATCAGCATCATGATATGCTTCGTGAAGGACTGATATTACCGAAGGGTCTTTGCCCCACAACGCCATTACTAGCGCCGCCTGTGCGCGTATCGCTTCGTCATCGTCGTTGAGAGCAAGGCGTACGGCATCGATAGCTTCGTCATTGCCTTCTTCTAGCAGCGTTAACGCTGCGAACCCCGTTATCCCCCAGAAATGTTCTTTAAGGTATCTCTGGACGATGGTTTGTGCTTTATCGCCGTCGAACATCGCGATGCTTTTTAGGACATCGAGGCGTGTCATCTGGTTGACGACTTCTGGGTAGTTAGGGATACGTTCGTCATAGGCGACATCGCTAGGCATCAAGGTCTTGAAGATCCCATATCCTTCCCACATAATTTTATCATACTCTTCATCAAGAAGGACGTATAGTGCTTCGCAAGCGACATCGACATGCTCACGCTGGCCTATCAAGGCATAAGCGCTATTGGCACGGACGTATATATCTTCGCTGTTAACAGCGACGTCATAGGCAAGAGCAACGCCGTATTTTCCTGTCGTCGCCAACACTGCTGCAGCGAAACGCCTGACATCGCTGTTTTCATGAGAAAGCCATCGCGGGAAAAGTTCTTCTGCAGTAGCTATACCATTACGTACAAGAGCCCATGCTGCTGTGATGGCAACATGATAGTCGTTATCGTCGAGTCTTTCTTCGATACGTTGTTCTATATCTTCATAATCCGAGCACCCTACAACATACAGCGCC
The DNA here is from genome assembly GCA_018694295.1 of Waddliaceae bacterium. NCBI lineage: Bacteria > Pseudomonadati > Chlamydiota > Chlamydiia > Parachlamydiales > Waddliaceae > Waddliaceae bacterium. Next base: position 8,081 of record JABHNK010000014.1, on the reverse strand, counting down.
GCAGCGCGTACTTCTGCGTTATTATCGTCGAGGAGGTCGTAGACGTCATCTTTAACGGCGTCGCCGAGGCCTAGAGAAAAAGCAGCACGGCATGCTATCGTCCTCAAGATGGCACGGTCGCTTTGTGCCAGAGAGCGTATCTCTTCGACGGCATTGTCTTCGACAAGGACTCCAAGGGCTTCTATCGACTGTATCTTGATTTCCGCCATAGTACGCTCATCGTCGAGCAAAGACTCGAGTTTTTCTGTGATCTCAGCGACATGCATCTCCCCTAAAGATTCTATTACAGCAAGACGTACATACCAGTCGCGTTCGTTGTCAAGAAGCGATAGAAGCTCTTCTTTGAGAGCACTATCGCGAAGGTAAGGCGCCAGCTTGACAGCAACACCACGGAGAAACGAGTTCGCTCCACGCATATTCTTTATTAGGATATTTACAGCGCGTATGTCGTTGGAAGAAACAGCACCAACCATAGACGACAGCCGCGCCACCACAGAAGATGCATTGGAACCATTGCGTACTATCCCCCACGCCATATCTTCTAGGACGGCGTCGCGTAACACGCCTTCAGGGAATATCGTAGAATAATCCTTCCATGCAGCGACGATCTCTTTGTCAGAAGCCTCTAAGGCAAGAGCGCCGACAAAAGCAGCATAGGTGTCTTCGTCGTCAGGGAACCTCTTAACACCCTCGCGGGCTTCACGTATCGCAGCAGGAACGTCGCCGATGACGATATGCGCCCGGACCTTCTCAATATCTTCTTGGGCATCGCTACCGCATAGCGTCGATACCACAACAAATGAAGCAAGGAAAAACCTATGCCATCGGGCCAAGAGGACGCCCTCCTATTAGATGAAAATGAAGATGATAGACCGCCTGCCCAGCATGATTACCGACGTTTGTAAGAAGACGATACCCTTCGGCAACGCCATACTCCTCGGCGAGGGACTTCGCCACCATAACCATCTCGCCAACAAGAGCAGTATCGCCATCATTAAGGCCCTTAAGGCTCTCAATGCCTCTCCTCTTGGGGATAATTAGGATATGCACAGGAGCAACAGGGTTTATATCGTTAAAAGCAAGGATGCGTTCGTTCTCAAAAACCTTGTCGCAAGGGATTTCGCCGTCAAGGATCTTACTAAATATCGTCGTCATAAGCACTCCTTGTTAAGGACATAGTCTAGAGCGGCAAGCGCTGCCTCTTTAGTCTTGAAGATAGCAATGAACTTTCCCTTATGGCAGAACACCGCTCCCGGTATCCCCGACACCTCACGAAGCTCGTCGCCTAAAAGCCCTGCCCACGACTCAGGAAATGGCACTCTAACTTCCATATCATTATACGACGGCGGTATACCGCGAAGCTTCCACTTGCCATCACAAGGCATTACAACAAAAAGAGCAGGATGCTCCTTGCCGCCGAGCTCGAAAAAAGGCTCCTGCCACGGCACTGCAGCGTCGAATATAAGAAAACGTTCCGATAATGCCATCTGCTCAGCAACGACGCTATGACACGACTTCGCATACTCGTAGCCCTCACGAAGACGCTCGATGACCCCATAAACAAAATCAAGAGCTTCATAAAATTTCGCGTCTTTGGTCTCTGAGGAAGCTCCTCCATCAATAGTATTATACCCCGAAACAACATGCGATAATGTCATAGTACCATCTTCCTGGGTGATGATGCCATTGTCATGAGCATCGACACCACGAACAAAAGCATCGTTGAAAAGATCATACTCTTCAGGGGTAAGCAAACCCTCGTCTTTAAGATATAACAATATCATGCCAGCACTGCTCATAGCACCACGATAACTCGCCTGATGATGGTCGAAATTCTTGCTGGCAGGGTCATACTCACCGCCAACATCACAACGATACTCACAACGAGAAAGCTCGGAATAGCTCCTCGTGCGAACAATCTTGTCACGATCAATACAACCGCACATAATAAGAAAGGCACAAGCCGTAACTTCATCGGCATGAAACTTTCCATCATGAATGCCAACACTACGTAAAACAATATCCTTCATAATACAACTCCTTAACGTCATTAACTCTATATTGTGGCTTTTTGAACCATTATTCCTCAAGGATATTCATAACTGACGTTACGCGGTGACAACAGGTCACAATTTACAATTCACTGTTTAATAAAGCTCTGAATATCTAGCCTCATTTTCTACCACGGAGCTCCTCAGGGCGGCCTGCCGCCCCTGCAATAAAAAATAACAAACCCCAATTTTTTCACCACAGAGACACAGAGCACACAGAGAGCGCCCACTGCGCAGAGCGCGCGCAGCGGACGCACAGCTGTCGCCATTGTCGAGGATTGTACTTCTTTTTTTTGTTTTTACTATAGCAAACGTAAAGATACAGCCTTACTATTACGACAACGTCGAGAGGGGGCACTGCCGTGTCCGGGTTTATTCATTGCTCAATGTTCAATGATCAATGTTCAATGAAAACGGGGGTCTGGGGATTTTATAGCGTATAGTTATAGCGTTTAGCGGATAGAATAACTGATCACTGATCACTGGTCACTGATCACTGAAAAAGCCTCTGTGGTGAAAAATCCTATTCCGAAATTCCTTCATAATAACGGCTGTCGCGTAAGGTCAGTGCGTAATATCAGTTCATAACCCCCTAATTTTCAAGATAACGAACATATATGAACATTATTTTCACCAAATTCACGACAACAACAAGCAAGAATATAAAGAAGCATGGAAACGTGGTGATAATCATCGCAACATAGTGATATATAAGACATTACGGGGATTTTACGACGTGGCAGCACAGGATAAATAATAGATAACATGCTCGTATGTACAACAAAATCAGTGTCGATAACGCCTACATACCAACAGATTTCCCACAGGAAATCGCCTGTTTTCATCGAAAACACACCATAACAAGCAACACAAATGGTGTACAATGGCTGTGGAAAGAGCCTTTTTAACCGTTTTTTCAAGGGTTTTCATATAACATGTTCATACTGTTAGTCAACAATATCAACAAAAATTTGCTTCCGCTATATACATATTTAACGCCAAACAATATCTCACGCTCTTTGTGCTATAACATGATAAATATCAACCTATTACAAGTCATAGCGGCGACTGAAAACACATCGCTAACACGCTCCGTTATAATAATATTTCTCCTCTTTTTTCTAACATATCTACACATTACCAACACCTTACCCACACTAAACTCCCCCCTGAAGCGAAGTCTCCCAACAAAACAGGGGGACAAAAGGCGCAGCCCTGTTTTTTTCGATATCGGCGTCACCATTTTTTCCTTTTAAAAATGTCTTGCGATGGGGTATTTTTATCCATTATGCAAAGAGGCATCTACAATTACATATAAGGAGATCGAGCATGTCCAGCTATCTTTATTCCGACCATTATGATCTCGTCACTCCTGACGGTGCCATAACTTCTTACAATATTTTAGACGACGTTTCTTCTGTTGCAGAGGTTTTAATTACGAACATCTCCCCTGCTTTCATTGGTCTTGATCTTGACAACGAGCATCTTCACTTTAATTTAAAGAGCACGTTGGCGCAGCTTGGCATTAACAGTGTCGACACTTCTATTATATTAGACAAGAAGGCGCGTTCTGCTGTTGTTTCTGTGAAGCTCATCGCCCTCAATGACATCGGCAAGAAGATGCTTAGCTTGTTAAGCATCGGAGCTTCTATCGGCAGGCTTTTTGCTGCTGACGATCGCCGTCGTGTTCGTGATCCCGACTATCTTCTTCGTATGTTCGGTCGTTCTGACAGGAAGGGTCGTCCGCTATTATCTCTTGGCGGCATGGACGGCAGCGAGGAGATGTCTCTTGAGAAGGTCGACGGCTATACCGTCGCATATCTTAGCTTGAAGCCTGGAAGGCTCGTCTACAGCGACGACGTTCATGGTCTTCTTCCTTGCCTTGAGAAGGCTCTTCATACCCCTCTTTCGGTACGTTCGTTTTTACAGCTACAGCAACAACGTGAAGACGGCCTTTCCCGCACCGTTTCTTCTGGAGAGGCTCTTCTTGTCAAGACTGAGCCTTTACATATCCGCACCGTCTTCGGACGTGTTGTCAACTCTCTTCTTGCTCCTGGATACAAACACACCACTGCTTCGATATTACAGCCCGACACCAAGGCATCTGGCGACGTATATGAGCTATACGGCGAAAGCTCTCATGAGATAACAGACATCCCCATTGAGTTTTATACTTTAGAGCCTCATCGCGAGCATGTTTTCTTTTCCGACAGAGACCAACTACAAACGTTTATCGAAGACCCAGAAGTCATCTTCAAAGCTTTCGATACGGCGCCGAAGCCCGACAACCTCCTTGCTTCTGTCTTCGTCGTCAAAGGGAAGCAGCTCCTTGACCTTACCGAAGACGACTGGATAACCAGCGAAGGAGCACATTTTGAATTCCCCGGCATCGCCCAAAGCCATCGTCAGGCTCTTATGATCGATAAATATGTCGAAACACTGCCGTCGTCACACTTCTTGCGAGCTATCTGCAACGGACTTATAACAAGCCAAGGGATACTTCTTTCGCGGCATTTTCCTTCGCCGCTGATGAAACGTATGCTTCTGAGCCCAGAAGTCCAGCGTTGCCTAAAAGGCCTGTATTTTCGGTATCCTTCACGTTCTCATGGAGAATACTTCTCCCATGAAGATCGTGCCTTCCTTATAGACCTTGCGAATTTCGCCATCCCAGTCTATTGGGTTGACGAGAGGTCTGGGAAGATCTTGCAATACCTCAAGAAAGATAATAAAGACTCTGGGATGTTTGTTCCTATAGAAGAGGAGTCGAAATTCTTGCGCTCTACGGTTTTCGGTATATACGGCTCGAACCTCCTATCAGGAACCTTCGAAGAAGAGCTTCGTACCCTGCTAAAAGGCGTCCTTGATATGCGCGCCGACGTCAACCACCCCCTACTCGCCGAAGGTACACCCCTCGCCCTCGTCACCGGCGGCGGCCCCGGCGCTATGGAGATAGGAAACCATGTCGCCAAAGACCTCGATATCCTTTCTTGTGCTAATATCGTAGACTTCAGGGTCGATGAAAATACCGTCGTCAACGAACAGCATCAAAACCCTTATGTCGACGCCAAGATGACATACCGCATAGACAAAGTCGTCGAAAGACAGGCGGAATTCAACCTCGACCTGCCAATCTTCCTCATGGGAGGAATAGGGACAGACTTCGAGTTCACATTAGAAGCGGTAAACCGTAAAGTCGGAAGTAATGACGCCTCGCCGATATTACTCTTCGGCACTCCAGAATACTGGGAGAAAAAGATAACATCACGCTTCCAATGCAACCTCGATTCCGGCACTATCGCCGGATCAGAATGGACGAGCAACTGCTTCTACTGCATACAAACCGCCGAACAAGGCCTCGAAATATACCGGCAATTCTTCGAAGGCACACTGCCTATAGGGAAAGATGGACCAACATACAACGATGGCTTCGTCATCGTTGAACAATAGCTCGAAATTTCAGAATAGGATTTTTTACCACGGAGCCTTCAGGTAGCGGATAGCGTAGAAGAGCAGGACCAGGAGCAGGATTTTACCACGGAGCCACGGAGAACCACAGAGCTACACAGAGAGCGCCACTGCGCAGAGCGCGCAGCAGACGCACAGCTATCGTCATTGTCGTTAACTGCACTTCTTTTCTTTGTTTTTCCTATAGCGCGCGTAAAGATACAACCTCACTCTTACGACAACGTCGAGAGGGGGCACTGCCGTGTCCGGGCTTATTCAATGTTCAATGTTCAATGTTCAATGAAAAAGGGGGTCTGGGGGAAATCCCCCAGCCATGTTCTTTTCCCTCTCTGTGTTCTCTGTGTTCTCTGTGGTGAAAAATCCTATTTCTACTCCGAATTCCGAACTAATTAATTAGTAACCAAATGAGAATTTCAGGGTGAAGTACTGCGTCTTGTCACGCATAAACTGCCCTTCTTGGGAATAGCCATCGTGGTATTCCGCCATGACACGTAGTCTCTTGCCGGTACTGTCGGTCTTGTCTGTCTCAACACCAACACAGTAGTTGATATCAGGGCTAAAGCGTACGTCTTCTTTGTTCTTGATATACAACGCAAAGAAAGGCTTGTGGACGAGCTTACGCTTGGCGTCGGTGTATTCGCAGAAATACGCCTCTCCACCATATTCTATGAAAAGCGGCTGTATGGTAAATTCTTTGTTGCTATTAAGAATATACCCCAGCCCAGCAAAGAAACGAAGGTCGTCAGAGACTTTATATGACGCCATGACGTCAAAGGTCTCATTGCTGACGTTAAGCCTCTGAGTGTCGGTGATGCTTTCATTAATGACGTATTCGTCGCCAAGATGAGTAGACACATGAGAAAGCCTTGCGCGGAATGACCACATATCGAAAGCATAAGTGGCAACGACCCCTATGGAAAAATCAGTGTTTATCAAAGGTAAAGATCTTCTGTTGGTGTCAAAGACAGACCATATCCCCGGCTCGAGGTCGATCTGCAACGCCCCTGCAAACTCCCCTATCGATACTTCATTAAAACGATATAAAGGGATAGGCTCGCCAAACGATACCGCTGCAACATAATGGCTAATAACACTGTCGCTGACACGATACCCCGCAGAATACGATACTATACGTGGGTCGGCAATAGGTGGCTTGAAAAGCTCTGAACCACTAGGTAGCCACTCTCCACGTTGCGACGCCTCCGCCTTAACGTCGTCAGCACCAAAAATACTCCCACCAACACATACCATCACAGCACAAAATAGTAACACTACAATATTCTTCTTCATCAGCATAACACCTTGTTATTATCTATTAATCTAAGGCTCTCCTTATAGCTAACAAAAGCTTTTATTAGCAAAAGATTTCTTCACTTTCATTTTGGAAAGGGACCCTGCCCTCTCCAAACCTCTCCCGCCAAAGGAAACGAAGTTTCCTCTGGACACCTGTTTGCCGTGTCGCCACACTCTCATCATCCGTCGCTTCGTTACTAAGAATTGCACCAGCTAAAAAAGCGCCTAACCCGCTAAAGCGGGCTCATTTTCGGCTTACGCCAAAAATACCTGCGCTTTATGACTGGTGCAATTCGCAAGCGAGTCCCGCCATCGGCGATTTTTGCTAATCCGCAAAAATCCTCTCCTCGACGGGACAAAAGATTTTCGTTACTATCTACAGGACTGTAGCAAAGCCTTGATTGCTACCAAATCACGGGCTAGAACGATGACAATGAAAAGGAACTAAAACATAACATCCAAAAATACGAAATCTATTTGCGTTTTTTGTCAGCTTCTTATATCATTACCTCAACATTATACAGAAACCTCTAAAGAGGCCCTCGAAAAAATGTTCCCACTACGGGGCAATAGCTCAGTTGGTTAGAGCAACGGACTCATAACCCGTTGGTCCCTGGTTCAAGTCCAGGTTGCCCCATTCAATAAAAAAGAGCTGCTTAGCAGCTCTTTTTTTTTAACTGTGAATGGTGATTGGTGAACCTCAAATGTCCGAATGTCAGGCCTGACCCCATTACAAGGTTTTAGAAAGGGATAATATTGGTTCTGGGGTTCTTGTTGTAAGATTAATTTCAGAAAAACTCGACGTAGATTTAAAGGACGCGATGGGTCAAGGATATATTCAAGTCAAAGGATGGGAAGGCTCTCTTGAAGAATTCCAAAAAACTATCATAGAACTACTGATGGGTGTCAGGCCTGCGTAACTGCATTCCCAAGCTTCAAATCTTTACACCATTTTCCCCAGTGCCTTGATATTAATATAGTTATAGTCGCAACGCAATATTCCCTCGTTTTTATATATTTCTTTTTTAGGCATGGTTCAAAGTGGGGTAACAGATGATAGAGTTTGCGAAGGTGAAGCGTCCTAAAAAGTTCGGAGTAGGACATTCTACCACAGAGAACACAGAGGACACGGAGAAAGAAAACAATCTGGCTGGGGGATTTTCCCCCAGACCCCCAATCTCCCAAAAGACAAAAAATCCTCGGGGTTCTAGGGGTGAAACCCCTAGCCCAGCCGCTTTTCTCTCTGTGCCCTCTGTGTTCTCTGTGGTAGAA
>JABHNK010000013.1 GCA_018694295.1 Waddliaceae bacterium | reverse complement strand
TATTCGCGTGGGAAAAGAATGGAAAGAAATAGTAACGCCATTCTACGAATGGAAAGAACTGCTATCTTCACGTAAAGAAAGAATACCAACGACAATCGTCGATGGTGTTGTCAAAACAAGAGATAATGATTTCGCATTCCTAGAAGACATGGAAAAAGTAATAGCAGCAGTAAAAAAAGATCCAATAACACTAGAAGAAGACGCCCCAACAGAAGACACCGTGAAAACCCTGATGCTACGATGTGATATCGTCGAGAACATTAATGACAAATGGAAGAAATATTTCAAGGAGATGGTCGATAAGCTCCTAATACTAAAGCTCGTCAAGAGAAATAAAGACACCATAACACTCTGTGAAGGTACAGAAGAATGGCTGGCAATGAGCCTCGAAGAGCAGGGATGCTACCTTCTTAAAAATCGACGCAATACTTTCGTCACCGTTGACATCGACAAAAAACTCTATGCCGACAAAAATCAACGACACCTTGAAAGAAGCCTAGCAGCAGTGGCCGACCTCGGATGGATATACTTCGATGATTTTATAGCAAGCATGGAAGAATCAATAGGAACAACAGACAGTGTCATGCTAAAACGTCGAGGACGCCGCTGGAAATATACTTTTCCGCACTATACCGCTAAAGAACAAGATTTTATAAGGGCGGCGATACAAGAAAAACTCTTCGAAGTAGGATTCGTGGCAACAGGAACGCATAACGATAAACCATGCCTGCGCGTCACGACTTTCGGAAAAAGCTGTATCGTTAAAACGTAACTGATGTTACGCGCTAATCTTGCTTTAGTGGTGTAGCGAAAGGGGCAAGATGTAAGTACTTCCGACGAAGCAAGCTCCGAAGAGCTGGGTGAGGAGGAATACGTAGCAGATTGTTCCTTGCAGCACACCAATAAAGTGAGAGTGGCGCGTAAGGTCAGAACGTAATTGTAAAAAATACTTTATCTTTGATACCTTAGCATATTAAGGAGGAGCTTCTGCGTCGATATGAAATTGGCGTATTAGTTAATTTTATTATGACAAAGATTGAAACTTCTGAGAACTTCGGATTGAGACACCTTGGACACTTCATCAGCAAAATCCCTGATGACCTCGACCCTGAGGTGTGTAAAAGAATTATCAATGGAATGAACGCCAATAAGTTGTATACTGTTTTGTCCGAAGAGCAAATCGACGCCTCTGTTGCAGTCACTGAAATTTGTAAGCTGGCGAGTGAATTCCGTACCATTATGCATGAGCAGAATAAATGGATTACGAATACACAGAAATCCCGCCTTAATGCCGCCTTTAGAAGTGTGATGGTCGATATAGAAGCTATCGTAAAAAGACATAAACATGATGGCGCGCTAGCAGCGAAAAAGAAGCCACAAGGGTGGATTTCACGTGGAAAGAATATCGTAATTGTTAAGACGTTGAAGACATATCGCCACCTGAAAGATTGTCTTATCAGTGAAGATCACAACAATGAGACGCTAGAAGATATCCTTGTTTCTGTTAAGAATGTAATGAAAACTATCGATCGTGATGAGCCTTCTATCGAAGACACAAAAAATGTCACCCCAAAAAAGAGCGCAGAGAGCGATACTCAGAATATAGAAGGAATTGTTACAACAGAAGGTGTCGGTTTTGACGAGGATGACGGCGATGATGATTTTTTTGACGCCCTAGACGTTCCTTACGAAAAACTTGATAAAGAGCAGAAAAGGCTGCTTGAAGAAGAATGGGCATATTCCTTGCAAGCCGAGCTGAAGAAGGCTCAGGAAAAAGAACCTGAAAGTATGTCTGAAAAAGATCCCGTTACTGATGGCATTGCGATGAGCAAAGAAGAAGATGATGCGCTTTGTGAAATATTCATATCCAAGGCATTGGAAGAAATAGACGGAATAATGAGCGAAGAGACCTTGACGGAAAAAGAACCAAAAACTTCGACGCTAAGAAAAGCTGAAGAACCTGACAGCGCGAAGATCTCTTTAGGAAAGAAAATAGCGAAAGCTGCTGGCGCGGTGGTCTCTTTAGGGAAAAAGATAGTGAAAGCCCCAGGTGATGCAGTAGCGAAAGGTGTAGAAGCTGCTGTGCAGAAGAAAGTCAAAAACGTTGCAGAGAATTATACCCCAGATAAATTCTTCGGGGAGGAGTCTTTCGAAGATTTTATCGGAGGAATGCTTTCTGACTCCATCTCTTCTTCAATAATAAAACCAGAAAAACTTGTACAGAAATATACGAAAAGACTAGGAAAAAACCTAAGCTATATCGTCAGAGAACAGAATATACAGCGCTTTGGTATCAGGGTGCTAACAACAATGTCTAGCGGACTTAGAATCGTAAACGACGGAAGCGATGAAGAGATGTTAAATCCTGACGAAATTCTCCAGGGGCTGGGAATTGATAAGACGTTCAAAGAATACAAAAAATATGTACAAGAGGCGTTCATCAAAAGAGCTGCTGCGTTGCTTACAAACAATGAAGAAAAGGCTTCTAAAGAAGAAATGAACGTTGGAGAAAAAATCTTCACTTTTATAAAAGATAAATTCTACGAATTCACTAGGAAAATATTAAAGATCTTCGTGCGTGTCGCACTAAAAACTATATTGCCCGTCCTGCCAAGAATTATGGGTCACGGGAATAAAGAAGGGGATGATACAGAACAACAGCCGGCGCCATTTTCGAAAAGACTTCTTAATCATTTCTTAAAGCGTATGGGTATAACAGAAACTCTCGCACAGGCACAAGCACAGTCAGACGTAGTTTTTTATTACACTCTAGACCAGGTTTCTGAAGAGATGATTGATATTGTTCAAGAAGCTAGCGCCAAAGAACGCAAAGGAGAAGGTACAGACGTTTCCGGTAAAGAACCAACAGAGTTATACGAAGATATGCAGGATGCTGTTGCTAGCATCTCGGAAGAGGTAGCCACCTTCACAGCGGAGAAAGGGAAAGGCCTGCAGAATGTCATGCTAAGAGCCCTTGCACAGAAAAGTCATGGGGTGATCAGAGCATTGGTAGGGAGACAAGGGAGCGAGAAAAAGTTCGATATCGCGACGCCTGCAGCAAAGATAGTCATCCCAGCATGGCGAGAATGGATTACTGCCGATTTTGAGGACGAAGGCTATATACCGCATATAGACGAAAGACCTATTGGTGGATAGAGTTGATTTTGCTGTTGACATTTGTAACACCGTCCCTTATCGTTATCCGTTGAATATATCAATTTTTAAGGATAATATATATTATGAAGTTTGTTATCTCCAAAGAAGAACTCAACGGTCTTATCGGCCATATACAAAACGTTGTAACACAAAAGGCTACGATACCGATATTGTCGAATATCCTCATCGAAGCGTCAGGCAGTGAGCTCGTCATCACAGCAACAGACCTCACCGTAGGAGTTCGATGCCGTACAGAAGCTAAAGTTTTCGAAGAAGGAGCAACGACATTGCCGGCGAAGAAGTTCGCACAACTTATCCGTGAAATAACAGCGCCGCATATTGAATTCTCGTCGACTTCCGATGACGTTTCTAAGATAACAGCAGGATCGTCACATTTTAACCTCCACGGCATAAATAAAGGAGAATTCCCCGTCCTTCCCGATATGTCTGGAGCAGCACAGTTTAAGATCAAAGGAGAAAAACTCCAAGATGCGCTTTTCCGTACGGCATTTGCCGTCTCTCGCGAAGACCATAGGCCTATACTCACCGGCGTCTTGATGAGTATCGACAATGGCACCGTAGCATTTATCGGTACCGATGGCAAAAGACTCGCTAAGATAGAACAGAATATCGATATCGATGAAAGCGTCTCAGGACAGTATGTCATACCGCTTAAGGCCGTCGAAGAGATATTGAAAATCTCCGGCGATGATGATGCTATAGTGTATGTCATGGAAGATAAGATCGCTATCGACACCAATAAAAGCACCATCATCACAAAATTGTTGTCGGGAAGCTACCCAGACGTCAGCCGTGTCATCCCCGAAGAGTCTGATATCAGCGTCACACTACACCGCGAAGAATTAACAAGCCTGCTTAGACAGATATCACTGTTTACACCAGACAATAACCACTCAGTACGGTTTGTCTTCTCAGATGGAAACCTTCAGCTTGCAATAAATAACGCAGAAATAGGGACGGCTAAGGTTAATATGCCCGTCAACTACGATGGCGAAGCACTGCAGGTAGCATTCAATCCGGCGTTTTTCCTGGACATCCTACGCCACAGCAAAGACGAGACAGTGAACATAGGACTCACCGACGCCTTTAACCCAGGAGTGATCACCGATACCTCGTCGGCACTGTGCGTTATCATGCCAATGCGCCTCCACGAAGAATAATAATGTTTCTTGAATGGATACGCCTTAGAAATTTCCGCAACTATAAAGATGAGCGCATTACCTTCTACAACGGTGTCAACGGTATTGTAGGCGCTAATGCACAAGGTAAGACGAATATCCTAGAAGCAATATATCTCCTAATAACAGGTCGTTCATTTCGTACAAATGTCCTCGCAGACATGGTTCGCGATGGAGAAGAAAGCTTCTTCATAGAAGCAGGGTTTTATAAAGACGGAGTGCAGCAAAAACTTTCCATGATGTCCGACGGCAAAAAACGCCATATACGACATAACGATACTCCTTGTACAACAGCAACGAACATCCTTGGAATCCTGAGAGGCGTTATTTTCGTCCCAGAAGATAACGATATCATACGTGGCGGCCCTGCAATGCGCCGACGCTTTCTAGACATCCATATAGCACAAGTCGACGCAATATACGTCAACACCCTGATACGATACAACCGCGCTATGAAGCAGAGAAATACACTGCTAAAGGCACAGAAAATAGAAACAATAGACAGCTGGGAAGAGAGCATGGCTGCCGACGCGGAATATATCGTAACACGTAGACGACAGGCGATCAATATCCTGCAACGTTACAGTAAAGAAGCTTACAGCATGCTTAGCGGCGGAATAGAGACGATGTCATTGCAATATAAAACTCCAGCACCGCCGACATCACTAAAAGAATATTACCTCGCATGCTATAACGAAAATCGTAACAAAGAGATGCTATACGGATGTACGTCGATAGGGCCACACCGCGATGATATCACTATAACGATAGACGACAGAGATGCAAGACACTTCGCCAGCGAAGGCCAGCAGCGTTGCTGCGTAGCGGCATTACGTCTAGCAGAATGGTATACTCTCCGTGACGAATCTCACGATATCCCATTCATGGCTATCGACGACCTAGGGATAAGCCTCGATGAACAGCGACGTAAAAACTTCTACGCCATCCTAAACAACCTCGGACAGGTGTTCCTCACATCAACAGAAGATTTAAACGCCTCAGGTGCTATGACACTACACGTCGATAACGGCAGCATCGTCCAAGAAACCTGTTGCACGTGAGACGAAAGCATAGTATAATAAGCTCCATATATATAACTGACCTTACGCGCTACTCTCACTTTATTGGCGTGCTGCAAGGAACAATCTGTTATGCATTTCTCCTCACCCAGCTCTTCGGAGCTTGGTTCGTCGGAAATACTTGCATCTTGTCCCTTTCGCTACACCACTAAAGCAAGATTAGCGAGTAACATCAGTATATAAGGCGTCTTTTTGTGTGAGGGATGTTTTTCAAATATCCGCTTGCAAAAGGAAAAAGAGCCTTCGGAATCTTTTTTATCCATCTGCTACACCTTCCGCGGCACGCGAAAGGTGTAGCAGATGTAAAACAGGAGTCCAGAGGAAACTTCGTTTCCTTTGGCGGGGGAGTTTGAGGGGGCAGCGTCCCTCTCAAAAAAAAGAGCGAGACTATGGCAGATTTAGTATCAAATAGAAGAGCATATCACGACTATGAGATCGTCGAGACGTATGAAGCAGGGATTGTCCTGCAGGGTACGGAGATAAAGTCGTTGCGCGACCACGGTGGCAGCCTGCAAGAGGCTTATGTCAAAGTTATCGGCAATGAGCTGTGGCTCATCGGTGCAAATATCGCACTATATCGCTTCGGGAATATCAACAACCACGAAGAGCGCCGAGATAGGAAGCTTCTGATGCATAGCAGAGAGATCTCGCGTCTTAAAGCCGCCATAAAAGAAAAAGGCTTCACGCTCGTTCCACTGGCTATGTACCTAAAAAAGGGAAGGGTCAAACTCAAAATCGGCAGAGGAAAAGGGAAAAAGAAAGCCGACAAGCGCGCTGCCATAAAAGAACGCGACGAAAAACGCACCCTTCAACGAGCACTCAAAAATCATTGATCAATGTTCAATGCTCAATGATATTTGTGGCTATATTTTTCAATATCATGTATTAATATATTTTTGATAAAATCGCGATGAGGAATATAGCATGAAGAAAAAAATATGGCTTATGGCAATAACGCTGCTGATAGCAGTAGGGGTGTATTATTTCCTTCCAGACACATGCCCCGAAGCGGCAAAAAGGACGGCGTTTGTCTTCACAGTAGCGGCACTTTTCTGGGCGCTAGAAATCATACCGCATTATGGCACCTCGCTAGTAGTCGTTCTCCTCCTTATTGTCCTCATCGGCAGGGAAGGCGGCGTCCTTGACCTCGACAGGTCGGGATATAGGATGTTCCTCGTGCCATTCTCAAGCCCAGTAATAATGCTTTTCTTCGGAGGCTTCGCCCTGGCGCGAGCACTAAGGAAATATCACGTCGATAGCTATATCGCCGATAGAGTGCTTTCATTATGCGGCGACCACCCATACCGCGTCCTTTTGGGAATAATGCTATTGACCGCAGTGCTTTCAATGTGGACGTCGAACACTGCAACAACAGCGATAATGCTCGGAATAATAGCACCGTTTGTCGCTACGCTAAAAGAAGGAGAACCTTTCTGTAAAGGCTTAATCCTCAGCGTTCCCTTCGCAGCGAATATCGGAGGGATAGGGACGCCAATAGGTACTCCACCAAATGTCATCGTCCTCGGTAACCTCGCCGAAGCGGGGATAGAAGTAAGCTTCATAGAGTGGATGATGATAGGCGTTCCACTGGCAGTAGTACTCCTGGGCTTGGTATACATCGTCCTTAGATTTTTCTATCCGCTAAAAGATAAAGAGACGAGATTCGTCCTAGAAAAACACGAAGAACTACCCCAAGGAGCCATAAAAGTCTTCGTGATCTTCGGAATAACAGTAACGCTATGGCTCACGACAAAGATCCACGGACTCCATGAATCCGTGACAGCATTAATCGCCGTCGCTATGCTTATAGCGACAGGACTTCTCGACCGCGACGATATGAAAAAGTTCGACTGGGATGTCCTTGTCCTTATGTGGGGAGGCCTAGCACTAGGAGCAGGAATACAGGCGTCAGGACTGGCAACATGGCTAGTAGACCAGCCGCTTATGGGACTTCGAGGGATGACGCTGATAATCTCCTTTAGCGTCATAGCGCTAGCGCTTTCATCTTTTATGAGCCATACCGCCGCAGCGACGCTTATCATACCAATCGCTATGAGTATACCTACGAAGAACCCTATATACCTCGCCATCGCTATAGGGCTGGCATGTTCTTTCGCTATGGCTTTCCCAATATCTACACCACCAAATGCTTTGGCTTTCGCAGGAGGGAAAATAACGACAAAAGATATGATGAAGCCCGGAACGATAATATCTTTGGTGTCGCTGGCGATAATGCTCTTCAGCTTTAAGTTTCTGGTGAACTTAGTGTTCGGTCTCTGAAACAAAGAAGTCTTCGGTGCGCTTGCAGCTCTTGAAGTATAGCGTCGCCACGGCACATAACGCCCCACACAGAGCCATCACATAGACGGGAGATGTCAAAGAACATACCATGCTGCCGATAAGAGGGACAACACATCCTCGCAATCCTATGGCAAAGACATTAGCAGTGCTGTATATAGAGCTGTCTTCATTATGAGAGAATACAGGACCCGACATGTTCCAGCTGAGCTCGCTGCCAGCCTGCATAGTGCCATACATAAGAAAGGCGACATAAAGGAAGGCTATGTTATACGACGATATGATGATAAACAAAGAAAACACTACAGCGAACAAGGTGACATGGCTGCTGAAGAAATAGATGTTCACCTTGCCAAAATGCTTCACCCACAAAGGCGTCGTTATGAGGAATCCTATCCCTTTACATGCCGATATCGCTATAAGCATCTTAGTATATGACAGGTTTAAGGTGTCGACGAAAAATAGCGGCAATGCTGGCTGCATGATCATAATGCCAGCACCGCCTAGCATAAAGCCAATCTGGAAGTTGAAAAAATCACGACGCTTTCTCAATAGAGAGACTATCTGTTTTATGGGCTTGAGCAGCTCATGCTTCCAAGATATTTTAAGTGCATCCTTGGTGACGATATCAGTAGTGACCTCCATAGGTATGCGGAAAAGAAACAACGTCGAAACCGTACCCAAGATGGCCGACGCAGTGAATATCCACTTCCAATAACTCGTGTAGTCGTCGAGAAGCCAGCCGAGGCATAATGGGAAAATAGCGCCAGCAAGGTAGTCAAGGGCAGAGCCTAAAGCAAAAGTTTTGTTGCGAGAGCTCTTGTTGATGTTTAACTTGATGATCTCCATCCACGCAGGGATGATGCCGCGGATGAACATAGCATGGATGCTGAAAGCCGCTATGAAAAACCATAGATTACGAAAATATGGGAAAAATAGAAAAGGAAGATACTTAAGAATATTAGCCCATACCAGGTTGGAAAGAAGACGGTCTTTACGGTTGCTGACAGATATACTCCAATATGGCGCTAAAAGGGCTACAGTAGGTTTCAAAACTATCAATAGGGTGACATGAAAGGGCGAGGCGCCAAGCTCTTTATATAAGATGATAGGAAGTAAGTTGAACATAACCCAGAAGGGCATATTCAATACCTTTGACCATAAAAATGCAGAACAAGTTTGTTTGTGAGCCATCTCTCTTAT
>JABHNK010000012.1 GCA_018694295.1 Waddliaceae bacterium | reverse complement strand
CGTAATGGAAGCAGCACTGCGTACGGCATACTTCGCGATAACGAAGAAAGAACTAGAAGATGTAAACTTCACCGCAGTAAGAGGCCTAGAAGGCGTAAAAGAAGCGACGATATCTATCGACGGTAAAGACGTCCGCGTCGCTGTAGCACACTGGATGTCGAACATCGAGACCGTCCTCGACCGCATACGGAAACGCCGCGACGAAGGCGGTGAACCTTATTACCATTTCATCGAAGTCATGGCATGCCGAGGAGGATGCGTCGGCGGAGGAGGACAACCATACGGCGCTACCGACGAGATACGTACAAAACGCGCTGCAGGGCTTTATAGAGACGACGAAAAGAGCACCTTCCGATGCTCGCACCACAATACCAGCATAATAACACTATATAAAGAGTTCCTCGATAAACCACTGAGCAAGACGGCACACAAATACCTACACACCGCATATAAAGAAAGAAGACAATATTTACATTGAGCATTGAACATTGAACATTGAGCAATGAGCAATAGAAAGTAACTTTTTTACTGATAACTGATCATTGATCACTGTTTATACGCTATCCGCTATAATAATCACATTGTCATGACGACATGCTCGCACAGCGAAAGATCGCGGTATATAGCGTCGACGTCTTCACGACCCTGGGCGACGAACGTCACAGTAATAGAAAGATATGTCCCTTTGGCACTCTCTTTCCGCGAAACGACAGTGAAAATATCTTCGCCACCATGCTTTTTGAGAATCTTGCCGACGGCAGCTTCGAAATCCTCGGAAACTTTACCCATAATCTTTATAGGGTATTCGCAGGGAAATTGTAGTTCTTGTTCTTTTTCTTCCATATCAATCCTAATATAAATTTCTTTAACCGACTCTACAGCATGCCATAAAAAGCTTTTTTATTGCAAAGGCATAAGCGATACACTATAATCGTATTTTTCATCCACCATAAAGAAAAATTACTATGGAACCAGCAGCAGCTCCTGGAACAGCTATGTCATCAATTCCCGCTGATGATAAGGACCTTGGAAATGGTTTTTGTGATCCATCAGAAATACTGTCGGGTATAACTCCTGACGCCGACATAGCACTAATTCCTTTTTTTAGAGCTATGGAAGCTTGCCCTAGAGAACTCAATATGGAAATCGAAGTCCCTTACCATATTCGTCATAGATTTAATCATTGTAAGGAAACAGAAAATACGTATGGACCCATAAAGATGTTAGTTCATCGCATAAAGATGTTAGTTCTTCGTATTTTACAAATATGTAAAACAAAACACGCAATAAAAAAACTAAAAGCTGAGCGTAGCCTAGAGATAAGAGCTCTACCACTTGCTATACAATCGCCAGAAGAAGTCAAAGAAGATATGTGTTATAAACACGGCTTAGAAATCAATAGTAGGCTCGCCAACTTCACTCTTCGCCTTTGCGCCATTACTCGTCATATAGCAACAAAAGAAGATTACAGCGCAATAAGCAGCCGTGTCCACGAATACCTCGATGGATATCCTTCATACCACTACGACGATTTAAAAAAAATGTTACTACTACTCCTAGGGTTTGAAGAAGACTCTGAAAAAACAAGTTTTTTTGATGCTTTTATAGAATCTAAAAATCAAGAACTTAAAGAAAGCGCAACCAAATTCAAGGAATTCTCAGAAAAGCTCGCCAAAGAAACTAATATAGATCGCTTATCCCAAATTATGGCCAGTGATAATCCTATTCCTGAACCTGTCAACATCATCACTACTTTTTTAAGTTTCGAAAAGCCTTTTCGTACAGCATTATTAGGACAACAAGATCTCGATGTAGAAACTAAAAAGCAGTTAGATAACATTGGTAACTCACTGCATTCGCAACTGGTCAAAATGGCTGCTTTAATGCAAGAAAGAACAGCGTCTAGAGACAACACATATGCCGTCCGCCCGTCTTCTTCCTTTTGCTAATATCAAATTATAATAATCAATAAATTAATTTTTTATTATTAATGCTTTATTTTATTGATAGTCAATGGTATAATCTTTGTTTAACAACCAAAAAAGCGAGATTATATGTCATTTTCAGACCTAAACTTAAATTCAGAAATATTAAAAACTATCGAAGAAGCTGGATATACAACACCAACACCAGTACAAAAACAAGTAATCCCTAAAGTCTTAGAAGGCCGCGACCTTCGAGCTTCAGCGCCAACAGGAACAGGAAAGACCGCTGCTTTCATCCTCCCCGCACTAAACCGTATTATGACAGAACCAGAAACCAAAGGCCGTGGTCCTCGTATCCTTATACTCGTCCCTACCAGAGAACTGGCAATGCAGGTAGCTTCACAGGCAAGCAAATATAGCAAACGCCTTCCACGCGTTAAAACAGTATGTATCTACGGCGGAGCACCATATTATGCGCAAAACCGTGACCTCGCAGGAAAATACGAGATATTAGTCGCTACACCAGGACGCCTTATCGACCATATCGAACGCGGAAAGATAAACTTCTCAAGGCTAGAACTCCTCGTCCTCGACGAAGCAGACCGCATGCTCGACATGGGATTCATCGAACCTGTAGAACTGATAGCATCAAAGACGCCAAGCAACAGACAGACACTGCTGTTCTCAGCGACACTTAAAGGCTCCGTACTGAAACTATCAGAACGTCTGCTTAACAACCCTATGGAGATCACAGTAAGACACAGCAAAGAAGAATATGAGAATATCGAACAGCGTATGCACTACGTCGACGATATATACCATAAACAAGAACTTCTTAACCACTTTCTTGAAGATCAGAACATCGAACAGGCATTGATCTTCACCTCAACAAAGATCCAAGCCGACCAGCTCGCCAACCAACTTAACGAATTCGACCACAAAGTTGCAGCACTACACGGCGATATGAACCAAAGACAGAGAACACGGACTATCATGAGAATGCGCGAAGGAAAGATTAAAATCCTCGTAGCTACAGACGTCGCAGCACGAGGTATCGACGTAAAGACAATAAGCCACGTAATAAACTTCGATATGCCAATGAACCCAGAAGACTACGTTCACCGTATCGGCAGAACAGGAAGAGCAGGATGTAAAGGCCTAGCGCTGTCATTCGTATCATCAAGAGACTATAAGATGATAAAAATTATAGAACACTTTACAGGACAACAGCTCGACTTCCAGACAGTCCCCGGCATGGAACCTAAGAAAAAAATGATGTCTTCGACGAAACCAATGCGTAAAAAAAGACCTTTCTCAAAGACACACCGTAATAATAGGCCCTCTTCTTCGACACATCGTAATAAGAAACCTTACTCGTCGGCAACAGACGGAAATAAGAGATCTTACTCGTCGGAACAAGGAACGAAAAAACCCTTCGCCTCGAGAACAGACGGAAATAAAAGACCTTACTCGTCGGAACAAGGAACGAAAAAGCCGTTCGCCTCGAGAACAGACGGAAATAAGAGGCCTTACTCACCGTCACAAGGAACAAAAAAACCGTTCTCATCAAGAAAAAGCAACAACAGTTCTTTTTCAGAAACAGACGGTAATAAAAAGTCATTTTCGTCAAAAGGCGGAAATAAAAGACCTTTCGCATCAACACAGCGCAAAAAGAAACCAGCATTCTCAGCGACACAGAATAAAAAAGGTGGATTCCGACATAAAGCAGGCAGTGCCTCAAAAAGCTTCTAAATTCGGAGATCGGAAATAGGACTTTTACAACGGAGACGCGGAGAGACACGGAGAGCACGGAGAAAGCAGGTTTTTTGCCACAGAGGACACAGAGTACCCACAGAGGATACACAGAGAGGAAAAAGAATATGGCTGGGGGATTCTCCCCCAGACCCCCTTTTTCATTGAACATTGAATAAACCCGGACACGGCAGTGCCCCCTCTCGTCGTTGTCGTAAAAGTAAGATTGTATCTTTACGTTTGTTATAAGAAAAACAAAGAAAGGAAGTACAATCAATGACAATGGCGACAGCTGTGCGTCCGCTGCGCGCGCTCTGCGCAGTGGGCGCGCTCTGTGTTCTCTGTGGCTCTGTGGTAAAAAAATCGGT
>JABHNK010000011.1 GCA_018694295.1 Waddliaceae bacterium | reverse complement strand
CTATAGGAAAAACAAAGAAAGGAAGTGCAATCAACGACAATGGCGACAGCTGTGCGTCCGCTGCGCGCGCTCTGCGCAGTGGGCGCTCTCTGTGTGCTCTGTGGCTCTGTGGTGAAAAAATCGGTAGCGCGTAACATCAGTTTATCAGTGATAACTGGTCACTGGTCACTGATCACTGAATTGATAGCGTCTTCAGCAGCAGACTGCTGCGCTTCTTTCTTCGAAGGCCCAGACCCACGACCTACTTCTTCGCCGTCGATAGCAACAGCGATGATGAAACGTTTGCTGTGGTCAGGACCCGACTCCTCGATGATACTATACTCGGGAGGACACTTGTGTTTCTTCTGTGAATAATCCTGAAGGTCAGCCTTCCAATTTCTTATAGGCTTCGTCATGATGACGTTGATCTCCGAAGAGAAATTCTTGAAAAGAAAATTCTTGGCAGCCTCGATGCCACCATCGAGGTATATAGCACCGATGATAGCCTCGAAAAGATCGGAAAGGATAGAATCGCGGCCGCGACCGTTATTGAAACGCTCGCCTTTGCCAAGAAGAAGGTATTCCTCGACGTCGAGCTCCTGGACGTATCGCATACAAGCAGAAGCATCGACAAGGCAAGAACGTAGATGCGACAGATCACCCTCTGAAGTAGAAGGAAGATACCGATATAAATAGTCGACGATAAGAATCCCTAAAACAGAATCTCCAAGAAATTCAAGACGTTCGTTATGCTCCGATGTGATGTCGCGGTGTTCGTTGACATACGACTTGTGGACGAAAGCCAGCGCCAACAATGACTTGTCTTTGAAGGCATAGCCTATTTTCGACTCTATATCAAAAGAATGTGTTATGAGGTCTTTAAGGTCTTTCATGGTAACGATAATAATATATAACGTTGTTAAAACTCAAGAACAGAGAAAAACCTTGTAAAGTTTTTAAAAAGTCTTTACTATAAGTGTTTTAAAAATAATAAGCGGTTAATATGAAACACGATATCGTTACAGAACAGAGAGATTTCTTTTATAATAAAGGGTATATCGAATTCGAAGGGATAATTACCACAACACAAGCCGATGATATCAGGGCTGCCGTCGCCGAGACATTAGAACAAAGACGTGATGGCGAAGAACGATATCGTAATTCTTCGTATTGCGCAGGAAGAGACCTGTGGCGTGACAACGAAAGTATAAAGAAAATTGTAAAAAGTAAGAAGATCGCCGAAATCGTCGTTTTGCTTACCAACAAAAAAACTATACGACTCGCATATGATCAGAATGTCACGGCAAAAACACCGCTCGTCGCCGAAGGTGCCTCTTTAACAGAGCTGTCGGCACTACAAGGCGTCATCGCAGGGGCGATGCTGTGCCTTAAACCCGATACCACCGAAGAAGCACCAGAATATTTCCCCAAAGAAAAGGGGAGCGCCGTACTGTTCCGTGATGATTTTATCATGACAGAAAAACCCGCGGGTAATGGAATATACCACTATATCGTATATTGCGAAGAGACAACAGTATATATATATAACGAAAATGATGAGAATTGCCACACCTTGAGAGCTCTGGGATACGACTATGGCGATGCTCTTCGTAATGAATATCACCCGCTATTATTACGCTATCGCTGTCAATAACACCAATAGCAACCAAAAATAGCCAAATATGTCTTGTCATTATACGAATGTGTTGGGTATACACAGACATTGATCATTGATAACCGATAACTGATAATTGAAATTTATGGGCCTTTTTTCGCGCAAAAAAAAACCTAAGATAAAGATACAGACTACTAAGCAAGATGGCTTCAGTGGATGGCTCAAATGCACCCACTGCCAGGAGCTTATACACTCCCACGAACTTGAAAAGAATAATAACTGCTGCCCACGCTGCGACTACCACTATAGAATATCGGCGCGTATACGTATCGCAAACCTCGCCGACGAAGGCTCTTTCACAGAAATGCACGAAGACCTTCAGCCTATCGACCCACTTAATTTCGTAGACTCGCAGTCGTACACCGATCGCCTGAAACGAGCACGTACACAGTCGAAAAATAGCGAAGGCGTCATCACAGGGACGTGTGCCCTAGACGGACACAGCATAGCATTGGGCGTCATGGATTTTAGCTTTATGGCAGGGTCTATGGGTTCTGTCGTCGGCGAACGCCTTACGCGCCTGATAGAGCATTCTATAGACAACGAGATCCCCGTCGTGCTAGTAACGGCATCGGGAGGCGCGCGGATGCAGGAATCGGTACTTTCCCTTATGCAGATGGCAAAAGTCTCTGCTGCCCTTGGAAAGCTCCACGAGGCTAAGGTGCCATATATCTCCGTTATGACAAACCCCACGACAGGAGGCGTTACAGCTTCGTTCGCCTCATTAGGCGACATAATCATCGCGGAGCCACAGGCCTTGATATGTTTCGCTGGGCCGCGAGTAATAGAACAGACGATAGGGCAGAAGCTACCCCCAGGAGCACAGAAAGCCGAATTTCTTCTAAAACATGGCATGGTAGACTGCATAGTAAAAAGACATGAGCTAAAAGAAAAACTTTCGATGCTTTTGACGATGCTTACCGACGCCGAGATCGAAGAACATACTATTGCCGACATTGAAATCCTTGAAAGCGATAAGATATTAACGAAAAAAACTGAGAATATTTGATGAAGGAATATATCAATGTCATCGTAGATGTCGCAGAAGGAGCGCAACCCCCGGAATATCAGTCGTCAGGGGCTTCAGGGGCCGATGTCCGCGCATATCTCAATGACCCAATAATCGTCGATGGTGGGGCTTCAGCACTGATACCTACAGGAATAAAAGTCGCCATCCCCGAAGGGTATGAGATACAGGTGCGCCCTCGTAGTGGTATGGCATTGAAGAATATGATAACAGTCCTAAATACCCCAGGAACAATAGACTCCGACTACCGCGGAGAGATAGGCGTTATCATAATAAACCACGGTAAAGAACCTTTTGTTATAATGCCTAAAATGAGAATAGCACAGCTTGTCCTCGCGCCAGTAGCACACGCAACGTTCGTAGCAGAGAAACAACTCGCTATGTCGACACGTGGGTCTGGAGGCTTCGGACATACAGGAGAGTAATACCCATGATTGCGACCTATACTTTGACATAGGTTTTTTGCAGTGGTACAGGTGCGAAGATAAAAGACGAGCGAATGTTAAAACATTCGCGAGGATAGAATCAAAGCAGATGTGCTGTTGCAAAAAGACATATGGTGAAGCCAAATAATAGCAAATGGGCAAATAAAAACAATAAGAAATAGCAAGGGCTTAAGATATCTATCTTCACATGTTTATATTTTTCGCCAGAGCTTTTTAGAAAGAAAGAAATGTCCTGTTTCCTATAGTATCCATAGTGTCAGGCAGCCTGACTCATTTTACTCCTCGTGAATAGTTATAACTATTCGCTTGTCGTTCACTGAGCCATCTTGCCCAACTCTATGGCGCTAAAGGAAATATAGAGCGTAATCATGGGTAAAAATATGGTAAAAATTTCTGATTATATCACAAAAGACCTAATCGTTGTTCTCGACGTCGCTACGAGAAAAGAAACTATCGATGCTCTTGTCGATACCCTCGACGCCGCAGGGAAGCTAGAAGATAAGAAAGCCTTCTCCGATGCAATACATGTCAGAGAAGATAGTGTCTCTACCGCCGTTGGCAGAGGAATAGCAATACCACACGCAAAGCTTCAGGAATATGGTAGCTTCTTTATAGCAATAGGGATAATAAAAGAAGGCGTCGACTGGCATGCCCTCGACGGTAAAGATGTTACAATAGTGTTTATGGTAGGAGGCCCCGACGATAAACAGGCGGACTACCTGCAGATACTCTCGAAAATAACATTCGCAGTAAAAGATAAAAAAATCCGCAAGGCTATGATGGAAGAATCGCCTGAAGATATAATAAACTTGTTTGCTGCTCAGGAGGAATAGTTATGGACCTAAAAATAAAAGATGTCACAGAGATGCTAAGCGTATCAGAAACGACGATACGACGCTGGCTCGCAGAAGGAAAGATCCCAGCATATAGACTAAATAAACAGTATCGCTTCAGCAGAGCAGAGATAGAAAATTGGGTGATGAGCCAGAGAATGGGCGTCGAAACTAAAGCATTGCCGTTCGCGAAAAATGACGACGTCGAAGAAATGCCTTCTGCTGGAGGGATGATGCAATATAGCCTATACCGCGCTATAAACAAAGGAGGGGTGTTTCATGACGTTCCAGGCGACACCAAAGAAGAAGTCATCCACGCTACCATGCAATTGCTCGCCAAAAATCTCGACCTCGATGCAGAAGTCCTTACAGACCTGCTCCTCGACAGAGAACGCCTTATGCCCACAGCATTAAATAATGGCATCGCCGTACCTCATACAAGAGACTTTATCCTAGGCGGACACCACGATGCCGTCGCTGTCGTTACACCACAAAAGCCTATAGATTACGGCGCTCTCGACGGCAAGCCAGTACATACGATGTTCTTCCTCTTCGCATGCGAAGATAGAAGACACCTGCACCTCCTTGCTAAACTTGCACATATGAGCAGCGACGAAAAAGCACAAGAACTTATGATGTCGCGACCTAATAAAAAAGAACTACTAGCATATATCCGCGAACTAGAAAAAAATATCCAATAATCATTTGTTATAGCGAATAGTAAAGTCACTATAGCTGATCACTGGTCACTGGTCACAGGCTTCTTCTTAGAAGGCTTCTTTGCGTCGTCGCTAACGAAAACAATCTCATCATTTTTTAGGACGATGCGCGATGACTTGCCTTCTCCCTTTTCGAAGAGAAGCTTGTCGGCTAATGGGTCTTCGAGATACCTCTCTATAGTACGGCGTATCGGACGCGCCCCAAGTTCTGGCTCGAAGCCTTTGTTGACGAGGTAATCCTTGGCATCATCGTCGATGGTGATGGTAATGTCCCTCTTAGTCAGGCGCTCTTGTAGCTTCCTGACCTCTATGTCGAGGACGTTTTTCAGCGCCTCTTTGTTTAGAGGCTGGAAGATAACCATGTCGTCAAGACGATTTAGGAACTCCGGCTTGAACTTCTTCTTAACAGAGCTTTCTACTTTGTCTTTTATGACGTCATAGTCAAGACCCGAAGCTTTAGCACCGAAGCCTATCTCGGTACTCTTCTTGAGGAGGTCAGCACCGACGTTAGACGTCAAGATGATGATAGTATTGCGGAAGTCGATCTTCCTGCCGAAAGAATCTGAGAGCTTGCCCTCTTCGAGGATCTGTAGAAGGATATCTATAACGTCGGGGTGTGCTTTCTCAAGCTCATCGAAAAGTACTACGCTATAAGGACGCTGACGTACCTGCTCGGTAAGCTGCCCGCCTTCTTCGTGGCCAACATATCCCGGTGGAGAGCCCGTCATCCTGCTGACGGCGAATTTCTCCATATATTCCGACATGTCAACCTGTATAAGGGCATCTTCGCCGCCGAACATATGAATAGCAATGAGGCGCGCCAAAAGCGTCTTTCCTACGCCCGTAGGTCCTAAGAACATAAAAGACCCTATAGGACGTCGTGGGTCTTTGATGTCGGCACGGCTGCGTCGTATAGCACGACATACCGTGCTTAGAGCGTCGTCTTGTCCGATGATATCGTTTTTGAGGATCTCTTCCATCTTTAAGGCTTTCTGCGTCTCGCCCTCTGTTAGGCGCGTTAGCGGTATTCCCGTCTGACTTGCCACTACGCCGGCAACGTCGTCTTCGTCGATGATAACCTGATTTTCTTCTTTGTTATGCTCCCACTCAACCCTCATCTTCTCGAGATCTTCGCGAAGGGTTTTTTCTTTGTCGCGGAGCTTTGCTGCTTTCTCATATTCCTGTTTTCCTATAGCACCGTCTTTGGCGACGCGAGTCTTCTCGATGTCGGCCTCTAGCTTTCCGAAATCTTGTGGAGAGTCCATCATAGCAACGCGCATCTTGGCGCCGGCCTCGTCGATAAGGTCTATCGCCTTGTCGGGAAGATAGCGCCCTGTGATATATCTGTCGGACAATATCGCTGCACTGTCGAGAGCGCTGTTGGTGTATGTGCATCTGTGGTGCTCTTCGTATTTCACCTTGAGGCCGTCGAGGATCTCTATGGTCTCCTTGATCGTAGGAGGCGCGACGGTTATCTTCTGAAAACGACGCTCTAAAGCTCCGTCTTTCTCGATATGTTTGCGATATTCGTCGACAGTAGTAGCACCAATACATTGTATGTCGCCACGCGATAACGCAGGCTTTAATATGTTAGAAGCGTCGATGGCACCTTCAGCAGCGCCAGCACCAACGATATTGTGTAGCTCGTCGATGAATAACAAGATATTACCATCTTGTTTTATCTCGTCCATGACAGCTTTGATGCGCTCTTCAAACTGCCCACGATACTTCGTTCCCGCGATCATTAGAGGAAGGTCCAACATGATAAGACGCTTCTTCCTGATGTTCTCAGGGACGTCGCCATTGACAATAGCTTGAGCAAGGCCTTCGACGATAGCAGTCTTTCCAACGCCAGCCTCACCGATAATTACAGGGTTGTTCTTGCGACGACGACATAAGATAAGGATAAGACGCTCGATCTCTTCCTTGCGGCCAATGACAGGGTCTATCTTGTTTTCACGGGCAGCCTCAGTGAGGTCGTGGCTATATGATTTCAACGCTGGAGATTTGTCACCGCCAGGGAATCCGCCAGGCATGCCGCCAGGGATGCCACCCTTGCCGTGAAGCTTGCCGTGGATGCCTCCAGGAGGAAGTTGCTGGCCGACAGGAGGAAGCTGCAGGTTGAAAGACTCCAACTCTTTGATGACCTCTTTCTTGATGTCTTGAAGGTTGACATCAAGGTTCCCAAGAACTTGAGCAGCGACACCATCGGCTTGCTGCAACAAACCAAGAAGAAGGTGCTCGGTGCCGACATAGTTGTGGTTGAGGCTCGTAGCCTCTTCCTGGGCGAACTCGAAGACCTTCTTAACCTTGCCAGTAAGAGCAGGGTCGCCATAAACTTGTATCTCTGGACCATACCCAACAAGACGCTCGACTTCTCCACGTACCGTCTCAAAGTCTAGGCTCATATTCCTCAAAACATTGACGGCAACGCCCTGCCCAAGCTTAAGAAGCCCAAGCAATACATGTTCGGTGCCCAAATAATTGTGGTTTAAACGCTGCGCTTCTTTCTTGGCAAGCTTGATGACTTGCTTCGCTCTGTTTGTAAACTTGTCAAACATATGATGGTCCTTGTTGTATAATGTTATCGTTTATCACGGATCGTAAAAGGAAAGCATATTTTTTTGCAAACAAATGCGATAACAACATAATTATATATACGCTATACGCTATAACTATCCGCTATCACAAAATTCTATCAAGGATAGACTCTACGGTGAAGCCGTATTCTCCGGCGATGTCATGCATCGGTGCAGACGTCCCAAAGCCTTCGACGCTTATCGTTATGCCGTCACTGCCAACATATCGATGCCATCCCATGTCGCTGCCGGCTTCGAAGCTTACACGCTTACCGATATCACCACCGACGACAGAAGCCTTATATTCCGCAGGCTGCTTCTCGAAAAGCTCCCAGCATGGCATAGAGACGATACGTACATTTTTATCCTGACGACGCAGCTCCGCAGCGATGTTTATGGCAAGAGAAACCTCCGACCCCGTCGCGAAAAACGTGAAATCTATAGGACCTTCTTCTTCTTTTTCGACGATATATGCTCCGCGACCAACGCCTTCATCATAACCTACGCCAGTGCCTTCAAGAAGAGGAAGCGACTGGCGAGAAAGTATCAACGCTGTAGGGCCTTCGTGGCGTAGCGCCGCAAGCCATGACATCTTCACCTCATTATTATCGGCAGGGCGTATCACATAAAGACCAGGCATAGCCCTTAGGCTGGCAAGATGCTCGACAGGCTGGTGCGTCGGGCCGTCCTCGCCGAGGAAGACGGAATCGTGGGTAAACTGGTATATCACGGGGAGCTTCTGCATAGCAGCAAGGCGTATAGCGTTACGCATATAGTCGGAGAAGACAAGGAACGTCCCACAGAACGGCAGTATCATCGTCGTCTGTGCAAGACCCGTCGCTATCGCCCCCATGGCGAATTCCCTTACACCATATTTTATGTTCCTGCCACCGAAATTCCCAGAAGCTATAACTCCGAACTTCTCGAACATCGTCATATCAGAACACGACAAATCAGCAGAACCACCATAAATATATGGCATCATCTCAGTAAGCATATTGACGACAGCATGCGATGCCTTACGCCCAGCGAGAGGACTTTTCATCTCTAAAGCCTTGAGCTTGTTTTCTATGCTTTCGGGAAGAATCTTCTTCGACATAGACTCGAATTCATGGAAAAGATCAGGGTTTTCAGCTTTCCACGCCACGAAGGTCTCATTCCAGGCAGCTTCTTTCTTGGCGTCGCGGTCGAGCTTGTCGGCGAAGAAATTCTTCACAGCCTGAGGGACGAAGAAGTCTTCGGCAGGAAGGCCAAGAGACTCTTTTACCGCAGACACTTCGTCATCACCAAGAGGGGAACCATGGACTTTGTGAGTGCCAGCTTTAGAAGGAGAGCCTTTGCCGATGATAGTATCGACAAGAACAAGGGCAGGGCGCTGTTGTTTAGAGCGTATCGTTTCAACACAAGAATTCATGGCGTCGAAGTCGTAGCCGTCGACAGTATAAACTTCCCAGCCGTAGCTTTCGAAGCGCTTCTTGGTGTCTTCCGAACACGTCTCTGAAAGAGGGCCGTCGAGGCATATCTTGTTGCTGTCATAAAGAACAACAAGATTGTCGAGACAAAGATGTCCAGCGAGAGAACACGCTTCATGGTTGATGCCTTCCATAAAACATCCGTCACCAGCAAGGACGAAAACCTTGCTGTCGAAGATAGTATGATCTTCGGTGTTGAACTTCTCAGCAAGGACCTTCAAACCTAAAGCCTGGCCAACACCATTGGCGATGCCCTGACCCAAAGGCCCTGACGTCGTCTCGATACCATGAGATAAAGAATATTCCGGATGCCCAGGAGTCTTAGCATGTAGCTGACGGAAGCTCTTGACGTCTTCAAGAGAAAGATCAAAGCCAGAAAGATGAAGACACGAATATAACAAAGCACTGCCATGACCAGCAGATAAAATAAAACGGTCGCGGTTGGCCCATAGAGGGTTCTTGGGGTTGTGGCGAAGAACATGGCCATAAAGATACGCGCCAAGCTCTGCACAGCCTAAAGGAAGGCCAGGGTGTCCAGAATTGGCATGCTGGATGGCGTCGATAGAAAGATGGCGGATGGTGTTGGCAACCTTTCCGAGGATAGATTTAACGTCGGCATCAAGATGAGACTCGGCAGCCTCACCGAAATTGGTGTCCATATACATAGTATCTTCTCCTTTAGTAGCATTCCTTGTATGTACCAAGAGACTCTAGCTACTACATAATATAATCTGCAAGAAAAAACGTTTTACAATTTTTTCCTTGGTATATAGAGTATGTCTTTACACAGAGGAAATATTATGGCAACGACAGTAGTTGTATTGCGACACGGGAAACCCGTCGATAGTGAAGGATATGCTGAAGATGGCCTACGCCCTCTTTCTGAAGAAGGGAGGTCTGTACAACGGGCTGTCGTTGAAGGCCTTAAAGATAAGAACATCGTCCCCACCATGGTATATACGTCGCCGTTAGTAAGAGCGCAAGAGACGGCAGGTATCGTTGCAGATGTCTTCGACGTAGAAGTTCAAGATACTGAAGCTTTGAGCTGTGACACCTTCGACGCCGAGAAGCTTCTCACAATATTACATAACTCTAACGAAGGCTCTACGATATTCTTCGTAGGACACGCCCCAACATTAGGGAACCTTGTCAATGAGTTCGTCGGTGAAGAAGTCATCAATGACGGCATAGCAAAAAGCGGCGTAGCTATTGTAACCTTTAACGATGCTATTGCGCTCGGCAACGCAACATTCATATCATATTTTAAACCAGAAGATCTTATTTAAAGGAAAAACACCATGACACAAGAATGGAAAAAAGAAGTCGATGCTATTATAGCAGAGAAAGGAAGTAATAGTAAGGCGCTGATGCCATGCCTGCATGCCATACAGAAAAAAGATCGGTATATATCACGAGAGGCGATAACTTTCCTTAGAAAGGCGCTGTCCGTGAATCCTATCGATATATACGGCGTCATAACATTCTACGGAATGTATACGACAGAAAAACAGGGCGAAAATGTTATAAGAGTATGTAGGTCGCTTCCCTGCTCATTAGGAGGGCATAAAGATGTCGCCGATGCAATACGCGAAGAGCTGGGAATTGGCGACGGAGAGACTACCGCCGATGGAAAATTTACATTCGAAGAGGTGTCATGCCTGGGATTGTGTGACAAAGCTCCTGCTGTTATTGTCAATGAGGAGGTCTTCGAGAATATGACGGCAGAAAAGGTTCGAGAGCTTATCAAGGGGAGGAGATAGACGATGGAAAATATACTATTGAAGGACATAGAAACCCCGAACCTTAAGGCGCTGGAAGTATTTCGCGGTGCCGGAGGTTATAAAAGCCTACAAAAAGCTCTGTCAATGGATCCAGAAGCCCTTATCGAAGAGATAAAAGCTTCGAAACTCGTAGGACGAGGAGGCGCAGGATTCCCGACGGGACTCAAATGGGAGTTTACCAGGAAGGCTCCTGGAGACGAACGGTATCTTGTCTGCAACGCCGACGAAGGAGAGCCCGGAACTTTTAAAGATAGAGTTCTGCTGAAAAATAACCCGCACCTCCTTATAGAGGGCATGGCGATAGCGGGGTATGCAATAGACGCAAAGAAAGGATATATATATATAAGAGGGGAATATTTCGAGGAGATAAAGAACGTAAAAGCCGCCCTTGAAGAAGCGCGCGCAGAAGGACTCCTCGGCGATAATATCAACGGCAGCGGATATGGCTTCGATATAGAAGTATATTGCGGTGCTGGCGCATACGTCTGTGGCGAAGAGACGTCGCTCTTCGAGTCTCTCGAAGGGAAAAGGGGCAACTCCCGCGAGAAGCCTCCATTCCCTACAATATCAGGGTATGACGGGAAACCTACCGCTATTAACAATGTAGAGACTCTTTGTAACATACCGTCTATCGTAGAGAATGGCGGTGAGTGGTATGCCAATATCGGCGATGCCGATGCTCCAGGACCTAAACTCTTCTGCGTGTCGGGTAGTGTCAACAAGCCTGGCGTCTACGAAGCTCCTATGGGTATAACCCTCCGCGACCTCATCGACAGCTACGCCGGAGGCGTTAAAGGGACATTCAAAGCCGCCCTCCCTGGCGGTATCTCTAGCGCCCTTATCACCGATATTGATACGAAACTCGATCCAAAAAACGTCGCTGCAGCAGGTAGTATGCTGGGGTCGGCGGCAGTCATCGTTATTAATGATGAAACCAATATCATCGACGTCGTAGAGAATAGCGTAGAATTCTTCGCACACGAGTCTTGTGGGTTCTGTACGCCATGCCGCGAAGGTACACGGCAGGCATGCCATATCATAAAAAAAATAAAGGAAGGAAAAGGCACGCCAGAGGATCTCTCATTGCTAGAAGAGATGGCGGACTTCATGTGTGACACGTCACGGTGTGGGCTTGGACAGGCGGCACTCAACGTCACGACGAGCGCGATGAAGCATTTTAAAGAAGAATTTGATCAGGGAGTGAAACAATAAATATGGTATCTATCACGATAAACGGAAAAAAGATCGACGTCGCCGAAGGGACGACGATATTGGCAGCAGCGAAAGAAGCACATATCATCATACCAACGCTATGCTTCCTCGAAGAATTCGAGGCAGTAGGAGCTTGTAGGTTATGTGTTGTAGAGATAGAAGGGGAGAATAAGCTGGCAGCGGCATGCTCGCGAAACATAGCGGAAGGAATGGTAATAAATACACATTCGCCACGGGTAAGAAAATCGCGACGTATGGTGGTAGAACTCCTCATGGCAAACCACGCAGCTGATTGCTTCACCTGCGAGCGTAACCAGATATGTGAGCTCCTTAAAGTTTCCAACGACCTCGGCTTAAAAGATATAAGATTCGACGCCCCTAGAGAAGAGAAGCCGCTCGACACAACAAGCCCTTCGCTTGTCAGGGACCCAAATAAATGTATCCTCTGCGGAAGATGTATGCGCGTATGTTCCGACGTGCAGACAGTGAACGCTATAGGGTTCGCAGGGCGCGGGACAGGAACGACGGTAGCGACTTTTATGGAAGAAGGCCTCGGCAACGTAGAATGTGTGACGTGTGGACAGTGTATCCACGCATGCCCTGTAGGCGCTCTAAAAGAACAAACTTGTGTCGACGAGGTGTGGAAAGCTCTCGACGACGACAAAAAACATGTCGTCGTTCAAGAAGCTCCAGCAGTGCGCGCCGCCCTCGGTGAAGAGCTTGGCCTTCCAGAAGGGACTCTCGTCTCCGGAAAGATGCATACAGCCCTCAAAATGCTCGGTTTCGACGCCGTCTTCGACACAAACTTCAGTGCCGACCTTACTATCATCGAAGAGGGCTCTGAACTTCTCGATATCGTTGCTGGCAAGATTAAAAAGCCGCTGCCGCTGATAACATCATGCTCGCCTGGATGGATAAAGTTTATGGAACACTTCTACCCAGACCTCGTCGACCATGTGTCTTCGTGTAAGTCACCACAGCAGATGTTTGGAACACTAGCGAAAACATACTACCCTGAGCAGACGAAGAAAAACCCCGCCGATATCGTCTCTGTTTCTATTATGCCGTGTACTGCGAAGAAATTCGAAGCCGATAGGCCAGAGATGAACGACAGCGGATACAAAGACGTCGACTACGTCCTTACGACACGAGAGCTGGCGCGTATGATACGTGAGGCAGGGATAGACTTCGCGACGATAGAAGATAGCGAGGCAGAACCACTAATGGGAGAGTATACCGGCGCCGGCACAATTTTTGGCGCGACAGGTGGCGTCATGGAGGCAGCACTGCGTACCGCTTACAAGCTTGTCACCGGAGAAGAGCTCGCCGACGTGAATATTATTCCAGTAAGAGGTCTCGAAGGAGTGAAGGACGCGACGATACCAGTCGGAGACCTCGATGTTAAAGTCGCTGTCGCACACGGCCTCGGTAATGCACGCGTCCTCCTCGACCAGATACGCGCAGGGGAGTCGCCATACCACTTCATAGAGATAATGGCATGCCCAGGAGGGTGCGTCGGTGGCGGTGGACAGCCTATAGGGTATGATATGTGCCTAAGAGGAAAACGTGCCGATGTCCTATACAACGAAGACGAGAATCTTCCATGCCGATGCTCTCATCACAACCCATCAGTAACAAAAATATACGAAGACTTCCTGGAAAAACCACTAGGAGAAAAATCACACCACCTACTACACACCACATACACCGAAAGAAATCGAGTATAAAAGACAGAGTATAGGGAGCGCGCATAGAAGAAAAACAGGATTTTTGCTACAAAGATTATAGAGTAGTCACAGAGAAAAAATTAATATAGGAATCCAAATAGCCACAGGGGGATTTTCCCGCCGGCGCCTTGTTCTATGTCATCACATGCAAGGTATGCATCCTTCGTTGATGATATCTGATGAAATGTTTTATTCTTGCCTCCAACCTCAAATGTGTACATGTCATCGACAATAAAGTCTCCACTTTTTGGTAAGCAAATACCATGCTGTTGAGAGACCATCGAAAGAAAAAAGGTTTCACGAATAGTCCCTTTCTTAAAGCGATCAAAAGATGAAATTGCAAAGATTTGGTTGGGATTGTCGAGATAAACCTTTTCCGGAGATTCTAATGCGCTGAATTTTTTCGAGGCTCGAGAAAGACATCGTATTAATCCGGCGTCTTCAAGGTGCTTGAAATATAACTTCAATGTCCGATCATCGCCAATTTCAAGGGCGGACATAATCTTTTTCCAGTTAGGTGTGAATGGTACTGCATTGGCAATAAAAATAAGCAATTGCTTGATCTTTTTAATACTATTCCCCGTTAATGTTGGAAATATCGCAGCGATATCGGATTCTATAGTAGTGTGGAGATTCTGCTCCAAAACCGTTTTATAGAGAGCCTCATCATTTAATTCATGGAAAAATGGATAGTAACCATTCTTAAGATATTGCTGAAATAAAGGTATCACTTTCTGATCTTGCTTACTTAACTTCGCGATGATTTCTGCCGCAATCCTTTCATGGGTATGGCAAAGGTCATTCAATGAATATGTTTGAAGCTCGATGTCATAGATAAGTTCTAAGTATTCCCTAAAAGACATGCCGTTCATATAATGTCGTATAGCTCTACGGGAAAGATCATGGCTGCCTTTGTACAATTCTAAAGCAGAACTTCCTGAAGCAAAAATCTGTAGCTCCGGAAACGTATCATAGATGCTTTTTAATTCATTAGACCAATTTGGATATTTATGAACTTCATCGAAAGCAATCCACTTGCCACCAAGAGTGCTAAACTCTTCAGCGATTTCATATAACGACATTGTCGCTATTTTGAAATGATCTGATTGAATATAAAGAATTCTATTGTCAAAAATATCACCTTCAACACGGTCAAGTAAAAGCTGAACTAACGTCGTCGTCTTGCCAACGCCACGCTGACCAACAATTAATGACATCCTTGTATCAAAATTAATAGAACGAATAATATAGCGCCTATAAGAACTATTGGTTATCGAAAGAAAACGATGGCTTAATTTACGTAAATCGTCAAACATTATATACCGCCCCCCTGTTTGTATTATATTACTATTATACCATGTATATAATTGGAATGCAATACGTTTTTTTGTCACTAAAGTACGTAATGCAATCCGGTTGTTGGGCGTGGATAGGGAATGCTAGCAAAAAAGGGCGCAATTTTGAATGGCTGATAAGATTCATTACTGATGTTACGCGCTAATCTTGCTTTAGTGGTGTAGCGAAAGGGGTAAGATGCAAGTATCTCCGACGAGCCAAGCTCTGAAGAGCTGGGAGAGGAGGAATACGCAGCAGATTGCCCCTTGCAGCACGCCAATAAAGTGAGAGTAGCGCGTAAGGTCAGTTCATTAGCCTGACTTATGACACTACAGAATATTGGGGCAATTTCAATGATTGACTTCAATTCACAACGTTTACCAAGATTCACCTTGTTCCAAAAATTTTGTTGTAGTCAGTTTTTCAGCGAATCCCGGATACTTTTTGGACATTTGTTTTTTTGCTTTTTCAAATTTATGATGGCGTTTCATATCTATTTTCATAAATATTAGCCCTACGTTGTTGACCTCAAAATCGCCAATATAAACAACTTCATTAGGTTTTACTTCAAAAGCGCCATACGTGATCTTTCCATCATTACTAA
This sequence comes from Waddliaceae bacterium, assembly GCA_018694295.1. Taxonomy (NCBI): domain Bacteria; kingdom Pseudomonadati; phylum Chlamydiota; class Chlamydiia; order Parachlamydiales; family Waddliaceae; species Waddliaceae bacterium. The sequence continues at coordinate 8,103 of JABHNK010000011.1, read as the reverse complement.
TACCGGGTTCTTTAGAACTGTATATTTTATTGCGTTCATACCAAGACAGGTTTTCAATGATGTAAATACCTGGTTCGATCATCATTGCCATCTGTGGCCCTTCCAATGAGTTTTCTAATGAAAATAGCTTGTATGTTGCACGATATGCTGTTGTTTCTTTCGCTTTATATTTATCATATCCTTGGTCTACACGAACGATATCGAAATTTACCGGTATTTTTGTTTTAACAAGGGTATTCTTATACATCTTCATTACAGCGATGCCCTTTTGCTCCGATTCAAAAACATCTTTTTGTATGGTGTAATCGGAATACCTACTTTGACAGCTGCTCATGATAGCAACAGCAATAAACATCAAAAAAATACGTGATACTATTTTCATTTGTATATCCTTGTAAAATATTAACTATAATAACCTAAACTATCTATATCTTGTTCATTAAAAAAATGCATCAAATTTTTTTTGATATAACTAACATGTTTAGGGACACGGAATTGTGAACTAATCTTTCCCCGAGTCTTTGAAATCCTTGTATTTACCTTATATAGGGTGTTATTGTATAGTATCTGACGTTACTTGATACAAATATGAGGCTCGTTACATGAAAACACAAGACATACGCCGAAAATTTCTAGAATATTTCAAAGAAAGAGAACACACCGTTGTTTCTTCTTCGTCCGTAGTCCCGCATGACGACCCCACATTGTTGTTTGTCAACGCCGGAATGAACCAGTTCAAAGACGCATTCCTTGGAAAAAGCCAGCGCGACTATGTTCGTGCGACGAGCTCGCAGAAAAGCATACGCGTCGGCGGCAAGCACAATGACCTCGAAAATGTCGGACACACAAAACGACACCTTACCTTTTTCGAGATGCTAGGGAACTTCTCCTTCGGAGACTATTTTAAGAAAGAAGCTATACAGTTCGCGTGGGAAGTGTCGACAGAAGTCTTTGGCTTCGACCCAGAACGTATATGGCCAACCGTCTTCACCGACGACGATGAAGCTTTCGAGCTGTGGAAGGAATACGTTCCTGCCGAGCGTATAACACGCTTCGGCGAGAAGGAAAACTTCTGGGCTATGGGCGACACTGGCCCTTGTGGCCCATGTTCCGAGCTTCTGTACGACAGAGGAGAGAAATACGGCACAGCAAAAAACCCTACCGATGACACAGACGGCGAGAGATTCCTAGAATTCTGGAATCTCGTCTTTATGCAGTACAACCGTGAAGAATCGGGCAGTATGACCCCGCTGCCAAAGCCTTCAGTAGACACCGGCGCCGGACTAGAACGTATCGTCGCCCTTATCATGGACGTCGATAACGTATACCATACCGATATCTTAAGGAGTATCATAGAAAAGATAGAAGACGTCACAGGGATTAAATACGACTCTACCGACGAGAAGCTCGCTCCAGCATTCCACGTCATCGCCGACCACCTTCGTACACTTTCTTTCGCTATCGCCGATGGTGCACAGCCAAGCAATGTCGAAAGGGGATATGTCCTAAGGAAAATCCTCCGTCGCGCTGTACGCTATGGACGTATGCTCGGGATGGATAAACCCTTCCTCGCAAAAATCCTTCCACGCCTTATAGAGACGATGGGTGACGACTACCAAGAGATAGTTTCTGCACAGACACGTATCGTAGAAATCCTTACACAAGAAGAAGAAGCCTTTCTAAGAACACTAAAACGTGGTGGTAATATCCTTGGCAACGTCATCGCCAATGCAAAGAAACACGGAAAACAGATCGGTGGCGACGACGCCTTTAAACTAAAAGATACCTATGGGCTGCCTCTCGACGAGATACTACTCATCGCCAATGACAACGGGCTGTATGTCGACATCGAAAGGTTCAATATCCTAGAAAAAGAAGCTCGTGAACGTTCTAAGCAGGCACATAAAACCGTAAGCCATCAGGTCGTCAATGATGATATCTTCTTGGAACACATAGAAAAACATGGCTCCAGCGATTTCGTCGGTGACGATGCCTTGACAACAAAGGCAAAAGTTACTGCAATCATCGTCGACGGCGAGCATGTAAAAAGCCTTTCAAAAGACTCCGAAGGGCTTGTTATCCTCGATACCACGACGTTCTACGCTGAAAAAGGTGGGCAGATCGGCGATACTGGCGACATAAAAAACAAAGATATGACGTTCTCAGTAAAAGATACGCAAGAGCAATGCAAAGGCGTCGTTGCACACGTAGGAAAAGTGAAAAAAGGTGAAATATCTGTAGGCGACACCGTAGAAGCCCACGTCCACGAAGAGCGCCGGCAGAAGATACAAAATAACCATACTGCTACACACCTACTTCATTGGGCGCTGTGTCAGGTCCTCGGCGACCAGGCGAAACAAGCAGGCTCCGTCGTCGATGCCGATAGATTACGTTTTGACTTCAGCTACCACAAAGCTATGACCGACGAAGAACTTCGCAACGTAGAAGACCTCGTGAATACAAAGATACGCTCCGACGCCACTGTAGAGTGGTATGAGAAGTCTTACGAAGAAGCACAGAATGATAAAGGGATAAAACAGTTCTTCGGCGATAAATATGGTAAGACAGTACGCGTCGTCGATATTGATTTCTCCAAAGAACTGTGCGGTGGAACACACACCAAAGCCCTAGGGACTATAGGATATTTTCGTATAGTAAAAGAGGGGAGTATCGCCGCAGGGATACGACGTATCGAAGCAGTGACCGGCGCCGACGCAGAACATTTCGCACGCCATAGCGACGACACGATAAACACCATGGCATCCATGCTGAAAGTCCACCCACATAAGCTTATGGGTCGTATAGAGAAGCTTGTCGAAGAAAATAAAAGCCTGTCTACCGAACTCAAGGCAACAAAAAAAGCCTCTATGGGTGACACCACACAGAAACTCGTCGACAAGGCAGAAGATATCAACGGCATAACATTCATCGCCGTAGAAGTCGATGCCGACAGTAAAGCATTGCGCTCCCTCGCCGATGATGTCATAAAAAAAGCTTCTTCTGGTGTCGTAGTCCTCGCAGCGAAAAGCGACGGCAGATGCCAGCTGATAGTGCGCGTCACCGACGACGTTATAGCAAAAGGGATAAAAGCTAACGACATCATCGCAAAAATAGCGCCTATCGTCGACGGTGGCGGCGGAGGAAAAGCCGATAACGCACAGGCCGGTGGCAAGCGCCCCGACAATATCGCCAAAGCCTTAGAAAAAGCTCGAGAGCTTCTAGGGTAACACATCGAAAATGTCTTCAGATTCTAGAATAATAAGATTGCCATCATCGCCGCCAGTCGATACTTTCGACGCTGTCGCTAGCCAGCGCCTGCTACAAAAGATGCAAACTACTATGGGGCCAGGACTTAAAACAGTGATGCCAAGATGGTATGTCGATGAATTCATTGAGCGCATTCACACGATGATACGGAGAGATGAGAGGGAGTTTATAAATAAATCAAGACGTCGATGGCCGAATAGCTTGTATAGAGCTGTAAAAGATGAAACAGGAAACATACAGGTTCAGGTTGTAGCAAGAAAGAAAGAAGATGTAATAAGGACATCTAGCGTAAGGATACGGCCGTCACTTACATATGATATATGCCCGCCAACAGGTGAGATTACGCTGACAGAGACGATGCATATGCGTTTTAGCAGCAAAAGGTATAACGGGGAAGAGTTCGAAGATATACAAGCTGGGTTTTCTTTGATGCGCCAACTTCTTGAAAAGCACCACGAGCTTAATGTCATTGCCCCGGAACCTTGGGGAGAATATAATACGACGACAAGAGATGACGATGAAATTACGCGCTATGAATATCAAGCTCAAAGAGGAATACCGTTGGTAAGGTATAAAACAAGGGGTTTTTTAGATATTGATCCAGGATTCTCTCTGAGAGAAAGAATTAAAATTGTTGCTGATGTTGCATCAGCGCTGCGGATAATTCACCAAAAAGGCATCATCCATGGAGATGTTAAACCGTATAATATTGTTGCCATCGAAGGCACAGGAAAACTTATAGACCATGAATTTGCGGCGTATGTTGGACGATGGAGGGAGGAAGGAGATTTCGAAGATTATTTTTATTGGCCTAAGATAACCAATAACTTTACAGGAGTTAGGTTCACAGACATCTATGGGCTCGCTATAACGATGGCTGAGCTTTTTCTTGAAGCAAGAGCTTATGATAGAGAAAAAAGGTTAATATCATGGCTACAAAAAGAGTTTCGGAAACGTAAGCAGAAAGCTGCTGAAAAAGTGCGTATACCATTAAAAGTCGACCAGATGAATACAGAGAATAAAGAAGCGTTTCTTCGCATGTTTGAAGATTTAAAAGAACAACTTACTTTGGAAGAACAAGCTTCATTTCTAAAAGTTTTGCTGTATGGGATGGTGTGTGACTTCGTCTGTGAGGTAGTAGAACTCGACGTAAAGATATATAATGAATATAGTTCTTTTAAAAAGGCACACAGCGAAGAAGGAAATAAAGACAAAGAATTTGACGACACCATGATCAGAGAACATCAGCTGCTGACAGAGTTTTATGATCGCATCGTGGATATGTTGAGTTTTTCATTTCCTACGCCGCTACATGATATAGCAGAATAATTACCGATAGCGAACAAACAAAAACACACACTAAGAATAACATGCGAGAAGACATAATAAAAAGCCCGAGATTGAATGCACTACACGATATCGCCGCAGGAGCGTCGAACATAGTAGCAGAGAAGCTGTGGGACTCTCCAAAAGCATTAATAGTCGCGCACACGCAAAAAGCTACAAGCAAAAACATTCTCGTCGTCACCGCAAAAGGACAAGAAGAAAACAGGATTCTCGACGACATAGAATTTTTCAGCGACGCCATCGTCCAAGACTTCCCCTCATGGGAGGCTATGCCTTCGGAAAATATAGCCCCAAGCTCCGACGTCGCGGGCTCGCGATATACGATATTACACGCTATCTCCACAGAAAAACGCCCCCATATCGTCGTCACAGGGATACAGGCGCTCCTGCAGAAAGTCATACACCCAGAGATGCTCGAGCTTATGAGTATGACGATATCCGTCGGAGATAAATACGTCTTCGATACCTTCGTCGGAGATCTAGAAACTATAGGATATACCCGAAAAATTGTAGCTTCGGATAAAGGTGAGGTCGCCGTCAGGGGAGGCATCGTTGATATCTTCCCAATAACGTCGACAGAGCCATGCCGCATAGAGTTTTTCGATGGCGAAGTCGTCTCAATACGAACATACGACCCCGTAGCGCAGAAGTCGGTAGGAAAGATAAAGCGCTGTCTAATAACGCCAGCGCGCGAGCTAGAGCTAATAAAACAAGAAGACACACTCTCTACCATCGTAGAATATCTCGGCGAAAACACTATCGTCGTTTTCGACGATATCGCCGCCATAGAAGATAAATATATCGCAATGGAAGGCGTGCCAAGGACGGTCTCTAAGACATTCGGAAGATTCAAAGATTTTTTGAACGATATAAAAAGCCTGCAGAAGATATTCTTCGCCGATGACGATATAGAAAATCTCAGCGATGTCAGCACAATCAACAGCACAGGAAAAAACCTATACTCGGAAAATAACAATTCCTATGGAATACGCTTCAGCGCCTTCGGAACAGATTTCGAAGCAGAAAGATGGAAGCATCCTTTTAAAACTCTGGGAGAGCACTTCGCAGAAAATGCCAATACAGAAGAATTCTCGGGATTAGAGCTTCTTAATACGCTGAAGTCCGCAGAAACCTCCACGATGACATTCGTCGCCGATACCGGCGCCGACAAGAAAAGATTTATACAGCAGCTCTATGACGCCGGAATAGAGAGCCCCTCTTTCATCCGTGGATATCTGTCGCAAGGGTTCGTCGTTACCGACACCGGAAACGCAATAATACCGCATACCGAAGTAACACGCCGATATAAAATACGAAGACAGAAGATCCGTAGCTCATACCATTCGATGCCGACAGAGATGTACCAGCTCGATGAAGGCGATATAGTAGTACACCGCAACGACGGCATAGGACGATATCTCGGCACAGAACGCATGCGTAACAATGCCGGCGTTGACACCGAATATCTACTAATAGAATATGCCGAGAAGGCACGACAATATGTTCCTATGGCACAGTCGTACCTCGTCAGCAAATATATCGGTGCTAGCGAGACAAAACCTTCACTAAGCACCCTCGGAAACGCGCGATGGAAGAAGATCCGCGAGAAGACTGAACACTCTATAATCGGATATGCCTCAGAGCTCCTAGATATATATTCAAAACGATCATTGACAAACGGGCATGTCTTCCCCGACGATGGCGATGATGTCAAAGCCTTCGAAGATGACTTCCCCTTCGTAGAGACCGAAGACCAGATAGCCGCTATCAATGACGTAAGAAACGATATGATGTCGGAAAAAGCAATGGATAGGCTCATCTGTGGCGATGTCGGATATGGCAAGACGGAAGTCGCTATGCGCGCAGCATTCAAAGCCGTCGATGGTGGTAAACAGGTAGCTGTCCTCGTACCAACAACAGTCCTTGCTATGCAACATTACGATACTTTCATAGAACGTATGTGTAATTTCCCAATAAATGTAGCCGTTATGTCGCGATACAATAAAGCTAAGGAAAATCGTGAGATAATACAACGCGTCGCCGAAGGCACAGTAGATATCCTCATAGGAACACACCGTATTATCAGCAAAGACGTTGCCTTCAAAAACTTGGGACTCGTAATAATCGACGAAGAACAACGGTTCGGCGTTAAGACCAAAGAAAAACTCCGCTCTGCTAAAGTCGGCGTCGACTGCATGGCGATGTCGGCGACGCCGATACCGCGGACGCTATATATGTCGATGATAGGTACTCGCGACATGTCTACAGTAAATACCCCGCCACACGATAGGCTGCCAATACAGACAGTTGTATGCGAGGGCCTCGACGATATAATGCAGGCAGCACTGTTGCGAGAGCTTTCACGCGATGGGCAGGCGTTCGTTATCCACAACCGCGTAGAAACAATATATAATATGGCCGATAGGATACAAAAGCTTCTTCCACAGGCGCGGATAATAGTGGCACATGGACAGATGCATGCCGACGCGATAAATACAGCATTCCATACATTCCGCGAGGGAAAAGCCGACATCCTTCTAGCAACGACTATAGTAGAAAATGGCGTAGACGTCCCCAACGCAAATACTATCATCGTTGACAGGTCGGATATGTTCGGATTGGCAGCGCTGTACCAACTTCGTGGGCGCGTAGGGCGGTGGAACCGACAGGCATATGCATATTTCCTTGTGCCTAACAACACAACAGAACTATCACAGCAACGCCTCGAAGCCCTTATAGAGACAGGAGGATACGGCGGAGGGATGCGTATCGCTATGCGCGACCTTGAAATTCGTGGTGCCGGCGACATCCTCGGAACCGAACAGTCTGGACATATTGAGGCGATAGGATTCAACCTATACTGTAAGATGCTGCGACGTACGATAACAAGTATCAAAGACAAAAAAGCTATACTGATAGAGACTAAGATGGAATGTTGCTACGACGCACGACTACCCGACGGATACATCAACGACCCAGGGCTTCGTATGGAGCTGTATCACAGGATAGGGGAGGCGACGTCATGGGAAGAGACAGACGCCATCTTCGAAGAGATAAAAGACCGTTTCGGGAAATTGCCAATACCAGCACAATGGCTATACCACCTCACACGTATCCGTATCGCCGCCGCAGAAAACTCTATCGCAACACTTAACATACAAAAACAGTCGCTTAAAGCAACACAGCAGAAAGGCAAAATCAAGACACCGAAAACCGCCGCCTTCAAAGAGCAAAACAACCCTCAAAATTTCGAAAACATCGTCGTCGATATAATAAAAGAGCTATTCTGACATCTATAGCTGAAGGCAATCTCTTACTGCAGGTAAAAGGAGAATGGCGAAAACTTTTTGTCCCGCTGAGGAGAGGATTTTTGCGGATTAGCAAAAATCGCCGATGGCGGGACTCGCTTGCGAATTGCACCAGTCATAAAGCGCAGGTATTTTTGGCGTAAGCCGAAAATGAGCCCGCCTTAGCGGGCTAAGCGCTTTT
>JABHNK010000010.1 GCA_018694295.1 Waddliaceae bacterium | reverse complement strand
TCTTTTTCCCGTGGTGGTAACGGTTTTAATATAGGCAAGTATATATCTTGGATAATTGCGGCAGTTGTTTTCTGTGGTGGGATTTTTTCTTATCGTAGTATTAGGAGAAGGTGTAAAGTCAGGACTATTGTTGAAGAAAACCCACGAACTAAGGCGCTATCAGCTCTTGATGTTATTGAAGGGGAGTTGATGCCCTCAAAAGGTCTTTTCGATGAATATTATGTCGCTGTCACGGACGTTGTCAGGAAATATATCGAGGAAAACTATGGTTTAAAAGCCCCGATGGCGACAACAGAAGAGTTCCTTGATGATATTGTTGGACATCATGCTTTCACGCCAGCAGTGCAGGAAGCTCTTAAGGGATTTCTTTTTCATACAGACCTTGTGAAGTTTGCTGGGGCGTCGTCATCAACGGAAGAGAGCGCTTTATTGCTTTTTTCGGCAAGAGAGTTTGTTTCGGGAATATAGAATTTATCATAGCTATTGCGGAGGCTTTGCGCTATATTTTATGCGGAAATCGAGGATTGCTTCATAGTCGGAAGCCCCGCAGCTTGCTAGGGAAGCCAGAGCTTCGTGACGCAGCTTTGTTTCCATTGCAGAGCGCATATCACCTTTCCATTCTTCGTCGTGTTTCATTCTTCGTCGTATTTCTCGATATATTGATGTTCGCATATTGATAAAGCGGTCGACGGAATTTTTATCGCCATTGAAGAGCGCAGAGACGACGTCTCTATCGGCATGATAGATCCAGATTTTTTTGTTATTATTTGCTTTGTCTTGTGCGAAGTCAAGGTGATAGTAGAGAGGGAGTCCGCTTTCCCCTTGCATAGCAGCCATTCTTTGGAAGACTTCTTGTAGATATTCATCATCGAGGTCGATGTTAGAGAGGTGTTTTACTTGTTTTATGGAATATTCTTCGCCTTTTTCGATGAGGGCGGTGATGATGGTGTCGAGGATGTCGGGGTATTGTGATGATGCATCACTGAAGAAAGGTGCCTCGTGGAACATCTCATACATAAGCCTTTTAAGGAGTTTGTATGTCAACGGTTTTTCTAGGGATTTTTCTTCTTCGGCAGGCCTGAAAAGGTAGTAAAGGTTAATTTTGGAGTTTTTTGTAATTTCTCCTGGTTTGTTGTCGTCGTTGACGGTGTTGTCGTCGCTGGTTCCTTCAGAAGAATATCGTGAGTTCTTATATTGGGTATATATTTTTGTGTTGGTATTGTCGCGGATGGTTTTTTCCATATATTCGACGTATATATTTTTTGTGAAGGCGATTTCGTAGTATTTTTTTGCGCTGTTGTATGTCATCAGCGAGAGCAGCAGCAGCAGTGTTATTGTATATGGTAGTACGCTCATTTAAGTCTCCCAGTATATGACGGGTTTTTTTGCTGCCTCGGAGACCTGGAATGTAAGGACGATAGTTTTTGGCAGCGTTTCAGGAGGGTTTTCCATTGTGATATATATTTTGACTAGAGGGGGAAGAAAGCCATATTTCCTTTCCCAACCACCGAAGATTTCGTTGCCGTTGTTTGCTGCTCCGGTAGTATGCCATTTTCCTGGGTATGGCTCGGGGATTCCGCGCCCTTCGGTGTGTGGTTTTGTATATATAGCGCTGAAGCTTTCGATTGTTGGTGGAGAGAAGAAAGAGAAGTGTATGTCGGCGACGCCACGCAGAAGAACCTCTTTTCTTATTGTAGACGTGTCGCTGCTGATTTCATTTTCATGCGGCTGAGTCCATGTCGCTAGCATAAACGAGTCGTCTTCGAGGTATAGCCGTGCTAGAACGCCGTTGGAGAAGTCGCTGTCGGCGACGCCATTATCGAAGGTGAAGACTAGACTGTCATTCCCACTATATTTTGTTGAAAAAAAGCAGGAGAGCCTTTTTTTGTTGTCTTCGTCTTTTTCTTGTGGGCGTGTTTTAGTGTCGATGGTAGCATTTTCTATGACATAGGATAGGCGTTGCTGTAGGTATCGTATTGTTGTTGCTTCACGGCGTTGTTGAGAAAGAATATTGTTGGTCTTTGAGGTGTGCCAGTAGTATCCCAGGAGCGTTGTCATCAGCATAGTTGAAAGCGCCATGGCGATTATTACCTCTAAGAGCGTGGAATTGTGGCGTCGTATTTTCGTCATTTCGCGCCCCCACTATGTCTTTCTGCCAAGACATTATATGTGTATGCCATTTTTTCTTCGTCGTTGTCGAAGTACAGCTTTACAATTATAAGATGACAAGGATGGTTGGGGTATTTTTCAGAGCTTTTGTTTTTTCTTGTGGTGTCATAGTAGCCGGTAAAGGTTTTATCGGTGCCATTGCTCAAGGTTTCTGTTATTGAGAAGCCGGTTCTGTTCTCATCGACAGAGAGGCTTCCTCCTTCTAGTGGGATGGAGTTGAGCTCGACGGTATTATTGTAAAGCAGCTCTTTGATATCAGCGAAGACTAGCGCCGCTATTCTATCGTTATCGAGTGCTGTTATTAAGCTTTTCTGTGCTTTTATAAGGGCGAGCTGTGGCGCCAGTATAGGTGTAAAGCATAGGCATATTAATGAGAGGGCGATTAGCACCTCTAGAAGTAGGTAGTTACGGCGCATCATTGTCGAAGATCTCACGAGGGTAAAGTTCATAGTCGTAATTATTATTGTCTGGCGTGGTTTTCTCCTTGTCGTCAATGACGATTGTGCTGGGGTGTCCTGGAAGGCTGATGTATTGTTTTTCTCCGGAAGGGCCTATTAATATTAAAGTTCCTGCCGTCATGAGGCTTCCTCTCGAGAAGAATTTTAGCATGATGGGGGAGTTTGTTGTCATGCCGTTGTCGTCGATAAAAGCGATGTCTTTGACGCCTGGGACGGCGATGTTTTTCTCTACGAAGCCACGTATTTTCGAGAGTTTCGTGGGGTCATCGAGGGCTAAGCGGTATGAGAATACTGAAGATTCTGTTTTTGATATTTTCATCGTGGTGTTTGCCGATAGTCCGAGCATTATTTCTTGTGACAGTTGTATCCCATCAACGATGGCGTCAACACCGGCGCGGAATCGCTCTTTTCGTATTGCCGACATCATGGAAATCCCCGCCGTTGATGCTATCGTCGCTATGAGGAGCATAACGACGAGCATCTCAATGATGGTAAAAGGTCTTCTGCATCGTGATGGCATATTTCGTTTTATTTATTAGGTTTGTTTTACTGCTTAAATAGTGACGAAGGGTGGTCTTTCTGATAAAGATCGAATTTTTTCGATGTTATCGTTATCGTGCCGTACTCCTCGTCGTATGAGATGATATATCGCACTCCCCATCCGTCTTTAACGAGGGCGTCCCAGTTTTTTACAAGAGGGTGTTGATATTGTTTTAATTCATCAAGAAATTTGTAGTTGGCGAGGTCTTCGGGATCGATTTTGTCGTTATTTTCTATCTCCATAGAGAGCACTGTTTCGAGCTGTTTTATTCCTTCGAGGGTTTTGAAGGCTTTCCCTTCGTCGAGGGCGCCTTTGATATTATACGCTACGACGCCGGTGATTATCGTTATAAAGAACATCACGATGATAATTTCTATTAGGGTGATGTTTCTTCGTAGTAATTTTGTTTTTTTCATAAGAGCGGTTCCTTTTTATGGTGTTAGTGCTGTGATGTCGGTGAAGGGGATCAATACTGCCAGAAGTACGAGCCCTACGATAGCCCCCAGTGTTACGAGTATCACAGGCTGCGCTAATGCCGTTATTCGCGTTAATGTTTTTTCTGTATCTTCTTCGAAGATGTCGGCGATTTTGGAGAACATCGTCGCCGTATCGCCGGTGTCTTCGCCGACGGCGAGCATCCTCGAAACCATCACCGGTATTATCGACGATGTCGCTAGCTGTTTGCTTAGAGAGCTTCCTGCTATTATCTTTTCTTCGGCGTCTTCGACAACTTTTTCTAGCGCGCTGTTTTTCATTGTCTTACGTGCTAGGCGTAATGATTCTATGATGGATACGCCACCTTCTTGTAGCGTCGCCATTGTTCTCGAGAAGCGCGCTATTGCAACCTGGACAACGGCGGTTTTGATTAAGGGCATTTTTAATGCAGCGTTGTCGCGCCACACTTTTCCTGCCGGGGATTTAAGGTATAGTGTTGCTGATAGTGTTATTCCCGCTATTATTGGTATGTAAAGCAGCCAGTATCCCGAGAGAAAATGGCTTATCGACAGAACGAGGCGTGTGTATGCGTTGACTCTGGTGGCGTCGAAGATATCTTCTATTGTCGGCACGACGAAGGTCATGAGCACCACGACGACAGCGAGGGTGAACAGCGCGAGAACAGCGGGATATATCATTGCTGTTATCGTCTGTGATCGTATGGTATTTTGTTTTTTTAGAAGGGAAGATATTCTTAAAAGCATGGTGTCGAGGGAGCCAGAAGACTCTCCTGCAGCGACCATGGAGCAGTATATGGTATCGAAGCTTTCAGGAAAGAGTGATAGAGCTTCAGATAAGGAGCGCCCATTTTTTACTTGATCACAGATGTTGACGATTATTGGGCTGAAGGCTTCGCAACGATATTGTTCTTCTAGGATTTTGAGGCTGTCATAGAGAGGGACTCCGGCGTTTATCATCTGTGAAAGCTGTACTGTTATGGTTAGAAGGTCTTTGTTTTTTAGGGTCGTAGTTTTTGTTGCTTTTGTGCTTTTGAGGATTTTTGTGACGGTGAAGCCTTGTTCGCGAAGCTTCTCGCGAGCTTCGCGGATATCGCTGGCGTCGATGATTCCTTTGTTACGCCTTCCGGTAGATGAGAGGCTTTCGTAGTTGAATAGAGGCATTGTTATACTCCTCGTGATACTCTTAGAATTTCGGTGACGGTGGTAATTCCTTTGGCGACGAGCTTGGCACCGTGTTGCCGTAGCGAGCGCATGCCATGCTGTAAAGCTAAATCTTTCAAGGCTCCGGCATCAGCACTTTGTATTATCTGTTTTTTTATAGTGTCGTCGACGAGCATAAGTTCATAGACTCCATGGCGTCCTTTGTATCCTGATTCGTAGCATTCGGGGCATCCTTTTCCTCGGAAGAGCACGCCATTGTCGAGGTCTTTGATGTCGAGGCCGATATCGCTGAGTTCTTGTGGTGTAGGATTGTAAGGCGCTTTACATTCAGGGCAGATGCATCGAACAAGCCTTTGTGCTACGATACCGACGAGTGTCGAAGATAGAAGGTATGGTTCTATTGCCATATCGACTAGTCGTGTTATTGCCGAAGGGGCGTCGTTTGTGTGTAGTGTGCTTATGACGAGGTGCCCGGTTAGTGCTGATTGTATAGCTATATCGGCGGTTTCTTTGTCACGAATTTCTCCTACCATTATGATATCGGGGTCTTGTCGGAGGATATGTCTCAGTCCTGCTGCGAAGTCGAGGCCTATCTTTGGCTTTACTGCTATCTGTGAGATTCCTGGAATCTTATATTCTACAGGATCTTCGATAGTCATGATGTTTGTTTCGTCTGTATATATTTCGCAGAGGGCGCTGTATAGTGTTGTTGTTTTACCACTTCCTGTAGGCCCTGTTACGAGTATAATTCCTTCTGGTATAGAGATAATCTTCTTAAAGGTGTCAATGATGGTGTCGTCCATACCGATATTGTCGATTCCCAGGACAACATTGCCTTTATGCAGAATACGCAGGACGATACGTTCTCCGTTGATTGTTGGTGCTGTGCTTACGCGGAAATCTATATCGCGACCACCCATACGCAATTTTATTCTTCCATCTTGAGGGAGTCGTCGTTCTGCGATGTCGAGTTTTGCCATCACTTTGATGCGTGTAAGCAGTTGTGTTTGGTATTTTTGTGGTGGTGTATGTCGATTTTGCAGTATGCCATCGATACGGTATCGTACTTTTAGTCCTTTTTCTGAGGGTTCGAAGTGTATATCGGAAGCTTCTTGATTTATTGCTTCGCTAAGGATGAGGTTTAGTAGTTTTATTATAGGGGCTTGAGCGTTGGTAGCTAGTAGGTCATAGGCTTCTGTGTCATCGAGATCGTTGATTATTTCGCTGTGGTTTTTTAGGTCGTCGAGGAGCTCCGAGGCTGCTGTGTTGTCATGCTTGTAGCGTTCTTCTATAGCGGTTGTTATGGTATTCTTATTACAGTATACGGCTTTTACATCGCATGAAAGCATGACAGTAAGATCTTCGAGGGCTTCTAGGTGGAGTGGGTCGGCGACGGCGACGACGAGGGTGTCGTCGTCATATCTTATTGGTAACAGTGTATTTTTTTGTGTGAAGCTGTAAGGGATTTTTGCGAAGACGTTGGCAGGGACGGTGATATTGGGGATATCGTTATATACGTCCATGTTAAAATGCAGTGCGTATGCGTGATTTAGGGAGTCTTGTGATATGATGGCGCGGTTGAGAAGTTCCTCGAGGAACGTTGTATTGGTGTTGGTGATTTTTTGTAATGTTTTCGTTATGGTGCCGTCGTTGAGGACCCCTTGTTTTTTGAGGATGTCGACGATATGTTGTTCGTTGTTAGAGAGGATTTTTTCTTCGTTCATAGTGTTTTTTATTCCTCAGGGAATATTGTTTCGTGTTTTGGGCGTCCCATAAGGACTTCAAGGCTTCCTTTGAAGAGGCGTTTTTTTTCATATTGCTTGGCTTCGAGGAGGCGCGTTAAGAAGGTGGTGTTGTCTCCGGGCCGCCACTTTAGTTCTTGTTGCTGCATACGCATTATATCCTCTTGAGAGTCGCTGATGACGGTAGGTGTTATGAATACGAACATTTCTGTAGAGCTTCCTGACATGCGAGTTTCGCCGAAGAGTTTTCCTATTCCGGGGATTTCACCGAGGAAAGGCATAGATTCTTTTATGTCGTCGGAGTTTTTACGGCGCAGCCCTCCGAGGATTACTGTCTGTCCATTGGCGATGCGCACTTGGTTTTTGATGTTTCGGCGTGTTATATCTGGCTGGTTTGATGATGATGTCGATGGCGTATCGTCGAAGGTGATGTTTGTGTCTAGGGAGATAAATGTTTCGATGTCGCCATTGAAGTCGTCAGGTTCATGTACGGTAGGGGTTATTTCTATAGTTATACCATATTGGTTACGAGAATATGTTGTTTCTGTGGTGTTGTCATTACTGATGGCACCGGTATTTACAGAGATTTCTTCTACGAGTTTTATCGAAGCGGGCGTCTGGTTTATCGTCGTTACTGAAGGCGAAGAGTGTACTGTGATATCGCGCTGTGATATTAGGAAGTTATAGGCGAAGTCGTATGATGGAACGATGCCACGTTTTTTTCTGCTCATGAAGAAGTCGAAGATTCCTGTGCGTTGAGACAGCAAGTCTGAAGAGTCTAGGGCATATGAGACGTTTCCTGTAGAAGAAAACGATGCCCATCCTGAGTCGGACCCTGTGGCTTTATTTCCGATGCGTAGGATGTTTAGGCCGAAGTGGTTGCTGTCGGTGACTTTTTTCTCGAAGAGGAGCACCTCGATATGCACCATTTTTTTAGGGATGTCTAGCTTTTTGATAAGGTCTTTAAGCATAGGCAGCACAGTTCTTTCTACTACCATTATTATCGACCCTGTCTGTGGGTCTACGATGAAGTTGTCACGTTTTGATGCGTCGTTTTTCGATGCAGACCGTTCTGGGGCTATTGGGTTTGGATTTATCACCAGCGCGTTTGAGCCTTTGAATGTCGAATATGGTTCTTTTCCGGCGCTTTCGTCTGATGCGGCTTCAGTGTTCTCTAGTGATGCTCCAGTATCGATAAGCAGATGGTATGCTTTTTCGATGAGAGGGGCGATATCTTCTGGGTCGGAGTGTTTACATGTGTATACGAAGACATTTTTTTCTTGCGTTCCTTCGATTCTACTTTCTATGTCGTAGATAATATCTTGTGCGTGGTTAATCTCTTCGATGCTGCCGAAGAGGAACACTGACTGGTGTGATGACTTGTTTAGCGGTATTATCTTTAGCCCTGCAGGCATGCCGTTGAGGGTTGTACGGTTGATCTTCCCGCTTTGTGACGATTCGTGGAATATTGTTTCTAATACGCTGACAATATCTTCAGAGGCGGCTCTTGTTAGTGTTATGAGTTTGTATTCTTTGTCATCGCTTGTGTTGTCGACGAAGTCATAGAGTTTAAGTAGTTCGCTGATATCATCGACGGTGCCGGCGATGAACACTGAATGTCCTAAGATTTCTAATGATGTGTTGTTGACATTGATGAAGCGTGACAAGAAGTCGAAGGCAGTATATGGGTCTGGGGTTTTCGGCGACAAAATGTAGCATATATGAGAATGTGGCGGCAGGATGTTGAGGTCGGCGCGCGAGGATGTCACGGCGGCGAAACGTGAGCGGTCTTTGTTTATTATGAAGAGCTCTCTTAGGTATGGGTTTAGCTGTTTTATTCCTATGCCGTTCTCTGTAAGGATGAAGGCGAGCATTTCATTCCACGACTCACGAGGGACAGGAAGGTTGGAGTTTATGCTTAGCTTTACATCTCCGATGTCGTGAGGGACAAGGTATACATAATCTTGTGAGCCGTAGTCGATGACAAGTTGTTTTAGTGTTGTCTCGGGTTGATGCCACAGCGAATAATCTTCTTCTATTGACGATATTGCAGCGTGCTGTTGCCACGATTCCTGTGTTTCTTTGATGTTTGATTTTAAGTTATTGACGTCGTCGAGGATGTCTTTGTATTCTTCTGGTGAGGCATCGTTTTCATGGAGTTCTAGGATGTCGTTATATAACGAGAGGAGCTCTTCTTTTTCGTGTATAAGGGCGTCGTTTGTCTGTTCTAGAAGTTTTTGTGTTTTTGCGTCAAGGCCTGTGTTGGTATTATGGATGTAGGCTTTTTTTTCGGCGATAGACTGCCCATGTAATGGTACTATTGTTGTGACGACGACAATGATTAAGAGCTGCAGGGTTGTTTTCATGATGTATGCTATTCTTGTTGTTCTTGTTGTTCTTGTAATGCTCCACGTATGGTATCGTGAAGCTTTATTAGAGGAGGTCTACCACGCTTTTTTCTTTCTTCGTATTCTTTTCTTTTTAGTTCTTGTTCTTCTGTATTTACTTTGTGTGTTGGCGTTGTCGATTGTGTTTGTGGTGGTGTTTTTGCTGGGAAGTCATATGCTTGTCTGTGGTCTTGAATAGAGGCTTGTAGTGGTATAGCCATCTCTACAGTCTCAGTTTTTGCGCGATTGAACAGAGTCCCTTCAAGGAATTGTTTTCCGTCTTTTCTTATTATGTCGCCGACGACGAACAGCTCTCCGGTGACGGCATTCATAACATATTCGTCGATATTTTTTGGTGTTTTAATGACGGACCATTTGTTGTCTGAGCGTAGGACCCAGTCTTGATTATTTAAGATCATACGTTCTTTGCTGATCTCAACGATAGCCTGTATTTTTGTTTTGGCGCCGAGGAAGGAGATTTCATGTTGTATGATATGTGGCGACCAAACACTGCTGGATTTTATTATCGTAAGAGGAAGTTTTTTCGTTCCTGTGTCATTCCAAAGGTCTATATGGATAAGTTTTTCTTCGACACTTGCGATGGCAAGAAGAGCTTTTCCTTGTGATGATGATGTTTTTGATGGGGCGATCCATTTGTCATCTTCCCAGAAGAAATAGTCTCCCTTTTTTACGAATAATGGGTATGCTTCTTCGCCATCGCCGAAGTCGATGCGTTCGCGCCCTGTGGTGTAGTTATATTCTTCACCGCCGTGGTGTTCTAAGAAGCGGTCTTTTCCGAACCATCGTGCGCGCTGGCGCGCTAGGATGCCAGCGTCGGCGCGGTATGTTCCGACCTCCCACGACGCCTGTTCTGTTATTAATGGGCTTTCTAAGAGTTCGAAAGTGGCGATGCTGGCAGTGTCTTCGACGTCGTTGCCGGCATCATCGACTAGTGATGTTGAGATTACAGCGCCGCCGTTGGTGTATGTTGGTATTATCGACAGCGGGGATGTGTCGTCGCCGGCGATGTATCTTCCGGGGAAGGTGGAGTCATCGTATACGAGAAAGATTTTCGATTCTGATGCGGCGCATATAATATCAGAAGAACCGCTAAGAGATAATATTATTTGTGGTGTGTCGTTGGGGATGTCTGGCCTAGCGTTTAGGCCGTGGAACAAGATATCGTGGCTTAGGTCGGGGATTT
The DNA here is from genome assembly GCA_018694295.1 of Waddliaceae bacterium. NCBI lineage: Bacteria > Pseudomonadati > Chlamydiota > Chlamydiia > Parachlamydiales > Waddliaceae > Waddliaceae bacterium. Next base: position 58,027 of record JABHNK010000010.1, on the reverse strand, counting down.
TCATCGCGAAGATTGTATGGTTTAGCGATAGAATGCCATCACCGATGGCGTCGTAAGCTTCTTGCGGAAAAGGGAAGGCTGTATTGGGTAATGATGATGTTGAAGCTTCGGCGGTATAGGACGTTGCATATGATGAATTGGTGGCAAATGCGAAAATTGTCGCTATGATAACAGCGGCAATGGCTCCCTTGAGAATTTTAATAATACAATCTAGCGGAAAGATTTTTTTCATATTATATACACAATCTCCATAACATCAATGAGATAATACGCTCTTGCTCATAAAAACACCAATTAATATATAAAAAAAGGAGATAAAAAAAAGAGGTAAAAAAATATATTGAATTCAAGAACATGGTTTCATACTATTAGAAAGGATGAGGCAAATATTTTTTATGTAGAAAACAAGGAGTAAAAGCAATGTCAAAAGATGTTAATAAAACAGAACAGCCGCCAGAAGAACATGAAGGTAGCGTAAAAGAAAAATTACAAGAAAAGCTTTACGAGCTTAAAGATAGCGAGACAGTAACAGAGATATACAAATACACATTAACGAACAGGTTTGAGTCGATACTCATTGTGCTTGTTGTTTTTGGCGTTGTCTTGACGTGGTTTAATGCTCCAGCGGGCCTTGGTCTTATAGGCCTTTTGTTGGGGATGTATTTCACTGACGATATCCCAACGATACTTTATAAGCTTAAGGAATATTACCAGACACACGGATGGTTTAAGATAGTATTGATTGGTGGTGCGCTGCTTAGTCTTCTTATGACGACATGGACTTTTGTAGTAGGTATCGCTGCTGCTGTTGGCGTCAAGAGTGTAATAAGGATGTTCCGTAAGAAGTCCGAACTTTAGATTGTTGAACTGACCTTACGCGCAACTCTCACTTTATTGGCGTGCTGCAAGGAACAATCTGCTACGTATTCCTTCTCACCCAGCTCTTCGGAGCTTGGTTCGTCGGAAGTACTTGCATCTTGTCCCTTTCGCTACACCACTAAAGCAAGATTAGCGCGTAACATCAGTATTGAATTTTTAATGGAGAACATGCATTCTTAGGTCTTTAACCCCTGATTGTGACCTATACTTTGCCATATGGTTTTTGCAGCGGTACAGATGCGAAGATGAAAGACGAGCGAATGTTAAAACATTCGTGAGGATAGATTCAAAGCAGATGTGCTGCTGCAAAAAGATATATGGTGAAGCCAAATAATAGCAAAAGGGTAAATAAAAACAACAAGAAATAGTAAGGGCTTAAGATATTTATCTTCATAAGCTTATATTTTTTACTATCGCTTTTTAGAAGAAAAAGGTCCTGTTTCCTATAGCATCCATATGGTTGGGCAATCTGGCTCATTTTACTCCTCGCGAATAGTTACAACTATTCGCTTGTCGTTCACTGAGCTATCTTGCCTAACCCTATGGCGCTAAAGGAAATATAGGGCTCAATCATGGGTTTAATTATTTGGAGGCTTAATTATGCATATTCTTCATACTGAAGCGTCGCCGGGATGGGGAGGCCAAGAGATTCGCATTCTTCGCGAATCTGAGGGCTTACGCGAACGCGGTCACGACGTTATTTTTATCATACAAGAAAACGGTGGTCTTGTTGAGCCTGCTCGTCGAGCGGGATTCACTGTCTATGAGCTTCCATTGCGCTGGGGGCGGTGGTATACCTGTTTGAAGACTTTGATGTCGGTGATTAAACGTCATGCCATCGATGTTGTTAGCACCCATTCTTCACGAGATGCGTGGCTTGCTGGCATAGCGGGAAAAATCGTAGGCTGTAAGGTTGTGAGGACGCGCCATCTTTCTACGGCGATAAAAAAAGGGCTTAACAGCTTTTTGTTGTATCGTGTTCTTGCTGACGACGTCGTCACTACCTGCGAATACGCTGCAGATCTTATCAGAAAACAAGCAAAGATTTCTATTGAGCGTTGTCGTTCTGTCCCTACTGGTGTAGACCCTCGCAGGCTTGATGTCGATATCTCCGAGGTGAAGAAATTCCGCGAAGACCTTGGTGTTGGCAGAGACGATATCCTTGTCGGTACGGCATGTATTTTACGTGGTTGGAAGGGTGTCTTTGATATGCTAAAAGCCGCGAAGATATTACAGGAAGTCCCCGACATTAAGTGGGCAATCGTTGGTAATGGCGTTAGTGAAAAGGTTTTTTTGAAGATGAGAGACGACCTTGGTCTTAAGGATACTGTAATCTTCACGGGATATATCGAGAAGCCACAGACGGCAATAGCAGCCATGGACATTTTCACCCTGCTGAGCACGGGCAACGAGGGCGTAAGCCAGGCGTCATTGCAGGCAGGATTTCTTAAGAAACCCATGATAACGACGAATGTCGGAGGCCTCGGAGAGGTATGTATCGACGGGAAAACGGGTTTTATCGTTCCGACACATTCGCCGGAAAACGTCGCAGAGGCTATTATGAAGCTTTATGGCGACGAGAAACTTCGCAATGCGATGGGAAAAAGTGCCCAGGACCTTGTTGTAGAGCAATTTTCTTTTAATAAGATGCTCGACGATATGGAAAAGGTGTACGCTCCGAGATAGTCTTTTATCTCATGGTATTAATGAAATATTTTGCTGTAGCGCCAAAGCGGTTTGCCTTTGAAAACGGCTGTAGATGGTGTGTAAGGCTATCGCAGCATCTGCGATAAAGAAGTCCATTGTTATTTTCCCAGCTTCTATTTGCTGCACCGCTGATCTTCATGCCATAAGCGTAATGTTTTGAAACGAAAGCGTGAATGTCGCGAGACGTTTTCCCAAAAGGATATACGAAAGATGTTACAGGGCATTTTAGACGCTGTTCCAGGAGCTCTTTTGAGAAGATAACTTCTTTATCAAGGTCTACTCCTGGCAGTGTTATGTTTGCATGAGAATACGAATGTGATGCTATGGCGACGTGCTGCGAAGCGACCATCTCTTCGATCTCTTCCCATGAGCAATAAGGGGCCTTGCTGTCGTATATACCGTCGTTCATAGCTTCGTAGTGAGGGATGGATAGTCTCGTTGCCGTGTCGACATAAGATTTTTCGACGATATATTTCACAGGAACAGCAAGCAGCGCGCGGAGGTTAAGCTTCTGAAGAAGGGGGAAGATATATTGGTAGAAGTCGAAAGAGGCGTCATCGAAGCTTATACATAAAGCAGGAGTTTTACGGGGGATTGGCTCGCCAGGAAGAATGATAGCATAGTTGTCGGCAATGTAGGAAAAATGGTCACGAAGAAGGTTGTAGTTATTGGAAATCCTGCTAGTTCCGACGCGATGATATAGTAAGATGGAAAACATCGCTATGAATCCTTATTTATCTCTTTAAGCTTGAGGTATTTGTAGAAGGCCAGGAGGCCGTAGTAGAATGATATCATAAAACCTTCGTATCCGTAAAAAACGCCACGTTTTAAAAAATAGCATTTGACAAAAGCAAAAGAGCCATGTCCAGCGGCTTTACAGAAAGAAGATCTTTTTTTACCTTTGTTTTGCTGTGCGAAGAGGTCGCTGTATCGTTGAAGTTTATCGAGAAAATCCGATAATGATCTATAGGAATAGTGTTTGACGTGATTTTTCAGGAGCACCTTTTCCATGCCGTTATCGATGATTTTTTCGTGGATGTCGTCGTCGGAGAAGCTCGTTGTTGTTTTGTTGTATATTCTGACATGTCTATCGGGATACCAACCGCACCCTTTTATTACCTTTCCATTGAAATAGTTGTACATAGGAAAGGAATATACTGCTGTGGCATCGAGGTTTGTTGTCATTATCTCATCATGCAGCTCTTTGGAGAGGACCTCATCGCTGTCGAGGGACAAAATCCAGTCGTTTTGTGCTTTTTGTGAAGCTTTGTTGTGTAAAGCCCCAAAGCCAGAGAAGGGGGTTTCGTAGACGGTGACATTCTGAAAGCTTCGCGCTATTGTCATGGTGTCGTCGGAAGATCCTGTGTCGAGCACGACGACATCATCGAAGACTTGTACTGACGTAAGGACTTCGGCGATAGTTTGCTCGTTATTTTTTGTCAGTATGGTGACGCTTATCATGGTGCAAAGATCCGTATATGCTATTTTTTGGTATGAGGTAGATATTTTTTTTATCGAGGGTCTATTTTACTGGTATCCAGTTTTTATTCTTTTTCCTTAGTCGGGAGCGGCGTTTTGCGGTCTTTTTGTGTTCTTTTTTCTCTTTGATTTTTTTGTAGTCGAGGCCTATCTTTTTGTATAGCTTCTCAAATTCTTTTTCTTGCTCGATCTTAAGTTTTTGAATTTTCCCCCAGTCTTTTTCAGAGAAATTATTTTCGTCGGAGATAAGGCGCTCAAGTTCTTTCGGGGTTTTCCCTGTTACTTTGGTGAAAGTGTCATATAGCTCGTCGGTTTGTTTCTTGAGATCCGCGCTCTGTTTTTTCATGTTGAGGAACATAGTTTTAAGCTCTTCGTTGGAGATGGGAGGCTCGGCATTAGCTTTTTTTTTGCGAGGGCTTTTTTCTTTCGTAGTTGATGAAGCAGCAGCAACGGTTTTCTTTATTTTTGCTTTATGTTTTTCTTCGGCCATAGAAGGAATACTCCGTGATATTATATGTTGTCTGTGATAGTACAAAAAAAAATATAATTTCTCAAGAATAGAAGTACTTTTTCTCATTGAGAACAATTGTTGTAGGTGATATTATCATTGCCATGAAATAGGCGAGAAAGTAAAAGATTAAAAAATAGGATGTTGAATATGAGCTATTTGAAAGAATTCCTTCGTCATATCGAAGATAACGATATCAAGGAATTGAGGGGTTTGTGGGAAGAGTATTGCATATGTGATATTATTGAGGGCGAAGAACTTAAAAGCATTTTACAAGCAATAAAAGAGTCATCTCTTGCAAAGCCCTTTGGTAGCGATGTTGAGCTTATAGTGCCTTTATGGGAGACGATAAGCGACGAGGCGATTTCTTATGATATCGCTAAACTTATCTTTGATATTGAAACGACGAACACCGCGGCACTTGCTGCTCTAGCTTATAATATCTTGAAAAAGCGCTATGGTGACCACAAATATTTTAACGAGAAGATACGACTTATAGGCCTCAGGCATAAGAAAGACTTTCAGAGCTCCCTTTCTAACTACGAGCTTCTCACTCATATGGACGAGAACAAGTTCGTTTATCATACTGGAGGGTGGGGAGTAGGGGAAGTTATAGAGCTTTCATTGATGCGCGAGCAGTTCACTATTGAGTTTGAGAATGTTGTCGGCCGCAAAGACGTTGCTTTTAAGACGGCGTTTAAGAGTCTTATCCCAATACCGAAGGAACACTTCCTTTCACAGCGCTTTGGCTTTCCTGACGACCTAGAAGAGGAGGCACGCAAAGACCCTTCGAAGGTTATACGCATGCTTCTTAGTGATTTAGGGCCTAAGACTGCTGTCGATATCAAAGAAGAGCTTTACGAGCTTGTCATCCCCGCGGGCGACTGGACGAAGTGGTGGCAGGTAGCTCGCTCTAAGATAAAAAAAGATACGATGATCGAGACGCCAAAGAGTGTCCGCGGTTGTTTTAAAATCCGAAGCACAGAACTTCTACATGAAGAGCGTTGTAAAGAGAGTGTCGCCAAGGCAAAAAATAACAAGGAACTCATTGCTATTTGCTATAATTTCATGAGAGATTTCCCCGAGGTTCTTAAAGACGAAAAAACGTCACAAGTTATTGAGAAAGCCCTCGAAGAGATTGTCAGTGATGACAAAGCAGACATTGTTGCAGAGCTCCAAGCAAGACTTCTTCTCAAGGAATTTTTCCGTGATGAAAAACGCGACAACGAACTTGTCGATTCTGTCGTCGGCATCAAAGACGTAGCTTCTGTTATACAAGACATAGAAGTTTCTGCTTTGAAGAAACGCATCCTTGTCATCATCAGAAAAAATTGTGATGACTGGAAAGAAAGATTCCTCGACATTCTTTTTTCTTTTAAGCAGAGCGCTCTTAAGGACTATGCCTTTGGTGAGCTCGCTGCTGAAGAAGACATTACGGCGTTGCGAGAAAAGATAATGACTCTTTTGGACCATTCTATCGAAAACCCACGGGCATTCGTATGGTATTTTCAGAAGGTTATAAATAAAGAAGACCGTCTTTTCGACGATGAAGATTTGCAGAAAAAATTCTTTGAAAGGTTTTTGATGGTACTCAACGAAGCTGAAAAAGGTCAGGAATACAAAGATCTTGTAAAAAAGATGTATTCTATTATTACAGCAAAACGTTATATCGTCGTCCGTGAGGCTCTCGCAGGCGCTGATATCGAATATCTTCACGAGATCTTACTTCTTGTGACAAAGTGTCGTTCTTTCAGTGAGCACGACATCAAAATTCTACGCTCTTTAGCGGAAGTTGCAAACCCCGACATTAAAAAAGAGGGTTCTGGTAATGATGAAGTCGATGATGTCATGTGGGCGACACAGGAAGGATTCAATGCCATGCAGAAACGCATAGAACACATCGCTACTGTCGAGACAGTGTCTAATGCTCGAGAAATAGAAGCAGCACGGGCTCTTGGCGACCTTAGAGAAAACGCAGAATATAAGTTTGCCCTTGAAAAAAGAAGGCGTCTGCAGGGGGAACTCAAGACATTGACGCAGCAGCTCAACAAGGCAAGGGTCCTTACTGCCGATGATGTTGCTAGTGATCGTATTGATATAGGCACTAAGGTAGACCTTGAGGACTCTCAAGGAAAAAAAATAACGTATACTATCTTGGGGCCGTGGGAAGCAGATCCTGACAAAGGAGTTCTTTCATATCGTTCTAGGTTCGCAGAAGAAATGATTGGGAATAAAGAGGGAGAAACTTTTCGTTTCAAAGATGAGATATATAATATAGTATCAGTAAAGAATATTTTTGAGGAGTAATACCCATGAGATGTATCATAGCAAGCAACAACCTTCATAAGATCAGAGAATATCGTGAAATGTTCAAAAGCGTTCCCGATATTGAACTTTTATCGCTTCGTGATTTCCCGGAATATGTCGCTCCTGAAGAGACAGGAAAAACCTTCGAAGAGAACGCTAATATTAAAGCAGAACACGCCGCTAAAAATTTAGGGGAGTTTGTTATCGCTGACGACTCTGGACTCGTCGTCCCTGCCTTAGACGGGGCTCCAGGGGTTTACTCTGCAAGGTATGCCGGTGAAGGCGCTACTGATGCCGACAATAGAAATAAGCTGCTCGAAGAGATGGAAGGATATGCCGACTTACAACGCGCAGCGTTCTTCGAATGTTGTATTTCCATGATAGGCCCTGGAGGAAAAAAACATATTGTTACGGCGCGCTGCGAAGGTGTTGTCCTTGAAGAAGGACGCGGAGGTAGTGGTTTTGGCTACGACCCCTTGTTCCTTAAGAACGACTATGACAAAACTTTTGCGGAACTCGACGAGAGCACAAAAAACCGTGTATCACACCGATTTAAAGCTTTCGACAAGATAACACCTTTCATCGAGTCTTTGATTCATAAAGAAAATAATGATAAGTGATCTCTCACGATCCTTTTTTCTTAATATGAGGACCTAAAGCTTTTATCATCGTGAACATATTTATCGGCTCTGAGCTTCCGAAGACGGCAGCAAGAAGGTCGTCGGGGTTTATCGATCTTTTGTCCTTGGAGTCTTGTAGGTCGTGGCTCTTGATATGCTCCCAAATCTTCTTGATAACCATAGGTCTTGGCATCTCGTCGGCGCCAACGACGGCGGCAAGCTCTGGAGACAACGCAGAAGGTGTGACAGAAGGCGCGCGGCGCTTTTTCTTTGTAGTGGCGCTTTTTTTACCTTTAGCGCCTTTTTTCTTCTTCTTGGCAGCGCCCTTCTTTTTACGGCTCTTTTTCTCGTAAGGGGTCTTGGGATAGTCAACGTATTTGCTTTCGAGGTCGTCGAGGTCATTGACGATTACATTACAGTCAGGGAAGCTAGAACATGAGAAGAACGTCTTACCAAAACGGGATTTTCTGACTACGATAACGCCATCGCATCCTATAGCAGGACATGAAGGCATGTTTTTTTGGTCGATGACTTCCTCTCCTTCTTTAGGGATGTTGATGATACCGCGGCAGTCGGGATATTTCGAGCATCCGAGAAAGGCGCCGAATCTTCCATGCCTTACGATCATAGGATCTTTACAAAGAGGACATTTCTGCTCCCAGTCGAAACCTTCGGCATAGTCGTCTCTGTTGAATTCCAGCTCTTCAAGGCTTCCGGCGGTGAAGTCGCAGTCGGGATATCCCGAACATCCGAAGAAATATTTCGACTTAGACCAGATCTTCTGAAGTTTGTGGTCTCCGCATTTAGGACAGTCGATTTCAGTCATTTTCTTGGGGACAAAGGCTTCTTTTTCTGCGAGCTCGACGGTAGGGATGAAATCTTCCCAGAACTCTTTTATCAGCGCTTTCCACTCTTTTTTATCTTCGGCGACAAGCTCGAGGTCGTCTTCCATATGGGCAGTGAATTCTGTGTCCATAATCTTAGGGAAGCTTGCATTTAGCAGATCGGCGATGACACACCCAAGCTCGGTAGGAAGAAGTCTTCTGTTTTGCTTAACAGTATAGTCGCGGCTTTGTATTTTGTTCATTATAGCAGCGTATGTCGAAGGTCTTCCTATCCCAGACTTCTCAAGCTCTTTGACAAGCGAAGCTTCGGAAAAACGCGCTGGCGGCTTGGTGAAAGCCTGATGAGAGGTTACGTCTTCGAGAGAAAGAGTCTGTCCTTCGACAAGGTTTGGAAGCTCGTTGTCTTTGTTATTAGAAGCGTCTCCGTCGTTCTTCTCTTCATAGACGATAAGAAAGCCCGGGAAGATCCTCTTCGAACCATTGGCACGAAGGATAATGTCGTCGCCAGCTGATATGGTTACAGCCATAGTATTATAACGGGCGGGGTTCATCTGCGATGCTATGAAACGCTCCCAGACAAGAGAATATAAGTGATATTCGTCTTTAGAGAGGAAGTCTCTGACTTTTTCAGGAGGGCGCGATAAATTCGAAGGGCGTATTGCTTCGTGAGCGTCTTGTGCACTCTTCTTTGTAGGAAACTCTCGAGGCTTTTCAGGAAGATATTCATCGCCAAACTCTTCTTTAATAAAAGCTCGTGCTTCATCGAGGGCTTCTGGAGAGATCCGTACGGAATCTGTTCTCATATATGTTATTAAGCCCTCTACGCCCTCTTCGTCGAGGTCTACTCCTTCGTATAAAGTCTGGGCAATGTCCATGGTCTTGGCGGAGGAGAATCCGTGGTGACGGCTAGCCTCTTGCTGCAGCGTTGACGTTATAAAAGGAGGGACGGGGTTGCGTAGTTTTTCTTTCTCGGCGATAGAAACGACGCTAAACGGAGAATTTTTAAGGGAAAGGAGGATCTTATCGGCGGCGTTTTTATCGCTGATAGTGATAAACTTCTCTTCGTCGGAAGCTTCTTTTTCGATGCGCTTTCCGTCGACGGAATATAACTGCGAAGAGAAGGAAGAGTTTGTCCCTTCGGTGCCGAGGATAGCGCCAAGATTCCAGTATTCTATAGGATTGAATGCCTCGATCTCGTATTCACGGTCGACGACGAGCTTTAATGCTACAGATTGTACCCGTCCTGCCGAAACAGAACGCCCTTTCCCGCGCTGGATGCGGCGGGCGAGGATAGGAGAAATTTTATAGCCGACAATCCTGTCAAGAAGACGACGTGCCTGCTGGGCATTGACTAGAGGATAGTCGATATCACGAGGGTGTTCTAAGGCTTCAACAACAGCTTTGCGTGTTATGGCGTTGAAAGTGATACGCTTGATATTACAGTCTTTAGGTAAGATAGAAGCGATATGCCAGGCTATAGCTTCCCCCTCGCGGTCGGGGTCAGGACATAAATATACTGTGTCACACTGCTTGGCGGCTTTACACAAGTTAGCGATGACATCTTCTTTGCCGGGGATGGCTTCATAGTGTGGCTCGAAATCATTCTCGATGTCGATGCCAAAACCACTCGCAGGAAGGTCACGGATATGCCCTATCGAAGACTCAAAAAGAAACTCCGGACCTAGAAATTTCTTCAGCGTCTTTATCTTCGCCGGAGATTCTACTATGATTAAAGATTTTCCCATAATGTATCACATCCCTGATTAATATTCTTAAACACTAACTATCCGCTTTCCTATACTGTAATAGCAGAAGCGCGAAATAAATCGCTAAAATATTCTGCAATGTCGGCGCCGCCTTCTGCTAAAAGAGCACGCCCGCTTTTTATAAGCCGATGGTTTCCACGAAAACTCTCGTCATCAAGACGTCCTGGAATTGTAAACAACGGACGTCCCTGTGAACAAGCCGCTTCGCTAGTAAGCATAGCGCCGCTTTTACACGGAGCCTCTATCAACAACACCGCCGAAGAAAGACCGCTGACAATACGGTTTCTTAACGGAAAATGATGCCTCTCAGGAGTCGCCATCATAGGGAACTCGCTGATAATAGCACCGCCACAATCGACTATCATATCGGCAAGACCTTCATTCTCCCGTGGATATAGAGAAGAAATCCCAGAACCTATAACAGCACAAGTAGAACCCTTGTCTAAAGCTCCTTGGTGTGCGGCAGTGTCGATTCCTAATGCCAAACCACTGATAATAGAAAAGCTTAACGACGAAAGCTCTCGAGAAAAACGCAACGCCTCACGATAACCATAAGACGAAGGATTCCGCGTGCCAACAAGAGCAATGCCCTGCTTCCCTATTACATCGACGCTTCCCCTTATATATAACAAAAGAGGGAAATTAGAAATTTCACGCAAGCGACGTGGATAACAAGAATCGAGGTAAGAGATTAAATGTATTCCATGTTTATCGACAAGAGATAAATCACATTTCCACCGATCTTCGCCTTTTGTTGCCGTGATTTTTTCCGCGAGGGTGCTGTTAATACCTTTAACGTTAGCAATTTCAGCGGTATCGGCATCGACAACTGCCCTTGCTGAGCCTAATGCTTTTATTAAGGTGCGCATGGCCACATTCCCAAGCGAAGGGACATTATTAAGGAGTACTAGTGCTTCGTTTTCTGTCATTGTGTATGATATTATGGTGTCTAAAAAGTATCACCTTCTTCTTCTTTATCTTTATTGTCAACCCAATGTGTTCTCTATCCTTTGCCATAGGGCTTTTGCAGCGGTACAGGTGCGAAGATGAAAGACGAGCGAATGTTAAAACCTTCGCGAGGATAGAATCAAAGCAGATGTGCTGCTGCAAAAAGACATATGGTGAAGGAGAGGGAGCGCATTGGGTTGATAATGATCGGGTTTAAAAAAAAGCAGCCCGCTTTGTGTAGCGGGCTGCTGAACGTGATATTTTTTCCAAGCGTCCCCGGAAAACATTTACCGTGTTTTATGGTAGTCACGATATCCGTGAAGACCTGCGGAGTGATTTCTAACAGTAATCCAATACCTCCATAAAGGACTTCGTGAAATCAACCGCTCGACAATGTTTTTTAATATTTCGTTTTCATCATTATTAATAAACATGTCGACAAGCGATCTACCACGGAGCTCTGTATAATATTTTATTCTCGACGTTGTTTTGACGACGAGCTTCATTTTCTCAAAAAAGAATTTCAAAAGATGTGGGTTCGAGCTATAACGCCTTATGTCACCTCCTTTTTGCCCATGCGATCCACGGTTTTTGAAATATAAGCTTTCACAAGGAAAGACTATATACTCTCTATGTACCATGTTTTCGGGAAAATTAGCAAACTAATTTTAGAGTAGCTTGTTTAGTTTTTCTTGCCGCATAGCGATATAGTCAATAAGGGAGACATTTCCTTCACTGAAGCCATTCATCAGCTGTTGGTATGTAGTGTTTGGGGTGTCGTCATTGTCCCAGTCGCCATATCTTTTAAACTCTTCCCATGCGATGTTTTCGTTTTCGGCTTCATTTAAAGTTTGATGTAGGATGGCGATACGCAGAAGGTTATAGGCGAAGAGTGTATCTCCGAAAGAGAAATTGTCATTTTCTGGAGAGAACGCTTCATTGTTAAGAGCGTCATTTTTGAGGTCTATAGCAGCAGTCAAAGCTTCGTGGAAACGCTCTTCAGCGATTAGGATCGATGTAGCCGTGTATCGTTTGTAGAAGTTGCTAGAGGAAGTGCTCGTTGTGTTAAGGGTTTCGGCGGCGAAGTCGCGGGCGGTATCAATATCATCATGCCCTAGGAGGATCTGTGTTATGAGGGGGGAGTATTTGGCGTTGAGCTCAGGATGCTTGGCAATGATATCTTGTAGGCTATAGAGAAGACCGGAATCGTTAGCATCGTTTTGTAGTCTTTCAGCGAGGACAGACGCTTGATAATAGTCGTTTGTTGCCTTTGCTTTGCGCCCCGAAGAGAAGCGGTAGCTTACAAAGATCAGCAAAGAGATCCCCAGTATTGTATATAATACCGTCATTCCATGTTTTACGACAAGATCATGGCATTGCTCTTGTGGAGAGGCTTTTTCCTCGGGAGAAGACTTCGTTTCTAATGTAGTTATTGGTGTCTTTGGATGTTTTTTCTTCATAAAAACCGCATTTTGTTTTAGAGTGTTAGTACTTTATTTTGCCTTTAGCGAAGGCGTATATTATCAAAGAATATTAACAAAAGCAAGATATAATGACGACATATTGCGATAACGATGCCAAGACGGGCGTTTATGATGAAGGCTCTGATGAAAAGATAGCGGAATATTGCGATGTTGAGATTGCAAAGATCCTTGTAAACCCATATCAGCCACGCCATGACAGCAATGACGATATAACATCACTTGTGGAGTCGATAAAAAGTATAGGGGTGATACAGCCGCCAGCGGTGAGGCGTATTGCTGGTACCGACACCTATGAACTTGTTGCTGGAGAGCGACGACTTCGTGCTGCAAAGATGGCGGGACATATGGTGATACCAGTAATCGTCCATAAATGGGAAGACATACAGTCTGCACAGGCGGCGCTTATTGAGAATATACAGAGAGTAGACCTCAACCCCATCGAAGTTGCGAGCGCATTACAAAACCTCATTGAAGAGTTTGATTTTAGCCAAGAAGAAATAGCCGGACGCATAGGGAAGAAGCGCTCGACGGTATCGAACTATCTTCGTCTTTTAAAGCTTTCGAAGGAAATACAGGACAGCTTAGCAAGGCGAGAAATAACAATGGGTCATGCCAAGGCGATACTATTCCTTGAAAGCGCCGTATTGCGACGGAAGCTCCATGAAAGCATTGTAAAACAAGGGCTTACGGTGCGGCAGACGGAGGTCCTAGCAGCGAAGATGGCAGAAGGGACAACACAGCAGAAGAAAAAACCATCAAGCGACCAATATATCGAAGACCTTGAAAACAGGCTTTGTCATGCTCTCGGAACGAAGGTTTCCATTAAAGACAAAAGTGGCGTTGGCGCGATAACAATAGATTACTATAACCTTGACGATCTTGATAGGCTTCTGGATATATTTGAGGTGTGATGAAAATCTTTGATGGTGTATATTAGAAGGCGTTCGCGATAAATAATTGAGGGGTAACAATGAAAACTATAATACTTGCAGGGGGTTGTGGCACGAGACTATGGCCGTTATCACGGAAAAGCCACCCAAAACAATTCTTACATATAGATGGACAGCCATCATTGTTCCAGAAAACGATACAGCGGCAGCTTAAGGTCTGTGATGCCGAAAGTATCTTTGTTGTTACCAATTCCGATTATAGAGATATCATTGTTGAGCAGATGCGTGACATCGCCGATATCCCTAATGAAAACGTTATCGTCGAGCCTATTATGCGCAACACCGCCCCCGCTATAGCCCTAGCGACGAAATATGTCGTTGAGCGCGGAAACTGCAACGACGACGAACCTGTTGTTGTTGTAACGTCAGATCATCATATAGAACCAGAAGACAGGTTTGCTGAAGCAGTAATCCGTGCGGGCAGCTTCGCAGAAAAAGGCCATATCGTCATCTTCGGAATACAGCCAACGCATCCAGAGACGGGATATGGATATATTAAAGAAGGCGACGCTGTCGACGACAGCGTATATGTCGTCGATGCTTTCGTAGAGAAACCCGACAGCGCCACTGCAGAGAAATACCTCTCCGAAGGATGCTATCTTTGGAATTCCGGGATGTTTATCTTCACGCCAGCGACGATGCTTGCAGAGATGAAAAAACATTGTAATGAGATATATGAACGTAGCCAGAAGACATATGATGAGATGTATAGCGACTTCCCTACTATGCCAAAGATCTCTATAGACTATGCTGTTATGGAAAAAGCCCAGAATGTATTAGTTCTTCCACTCGATATTACATGGTCGGATATAGGGTCGTATGACAGCTATTACGAGTTTAAAGATAAAGATGATAATGGCAACGTCGCCATCGGAGATGTTATCGCATGCGACACTAAAAACAGCCTTATAATAGGAAGTAAGAGGACAATAGCGACGATAGGACTTGATAATATAATAATAGTTGAGACCGATGATGCCCTCCTCATAGCACAAAGAGGGCATTCACAAAAAGTTAAAGATGTTGTAGAACGGCTGCAAAAGGCAGATAGCAATAAATTGTAAAAGGAGAAAGAATGATGAAATTATTGATAGTTGGAACAGGATATGTCGGACTCGTAACAGGGACATGCTTTGCAGAGATGGGACACCATGTTATATGCCTCGACAATAATGAAAAGAAAATAGAAGACCTCCTTAATGGTATAATACCGATATATGAGCCAGGACTCGAAGAGCGCGTCAAGCGCAATGTAGAGAGCGGAAGGCTAAGCTTTACAACGAGCTATGAAGAGGCCGTGCCACAGTCTTTGGTGTGTTTCCTCGCAGTGCCAACACCACAAGACGAAGACGGCTCGGCAGACCTTAAGTACGTCAAACAGGCATCAAAGCAGGTCGCCGAAAACATTGCTGACTATACTGTCATCGTCAATAAGTCTACTGTTCCTGTAGGCACTGGCGCCGCAGTGAAAAACGTCGTTGCCGAAGAGCTGAGCCGCCGCGGTGTCGACATTGAATTCGACATCGTATCAAACCCAGAGTTCCTAAAAGAAGGGAATGCCGTCGCGGACTTTATGAAGCCCGACAGGGTCGTTATTGGCGTCGACAATGTTCGTGTTGCTGCTCTTATGAAAGAGCTGTATTCACCGTTTATGCTAAGCCATGACAGATTGGTTATAATGGATATAGTTTCTGCAGAGATGACGAAATACGCCTCTAATTCCATGCTGGCGACAAGGGTTTCGTTTATGAATGAGATTTCAGGGCTGTGTGAGCTCGTTGGCGCTGACGTTAACAACGTACGTCGTGGCATGGGCGGAGATCAACGCATAGGGCCGTATTTTCTATACCCGGGGATAGGATATGGTGGATCATGCTTTCCTAAAGACATCAGGGCGCTACGTGCCACATCAAAAGAACATGGTCACGACACGCATATCCTCGATGCCGTTGATAATGTCAATGAGAAACAAAAAAGCGTCCTTGTTAAAAAGATGAAAAACTATTTTTCTGATAAAAATGGACTCGAAGGCAAGACGATAGCAATCTGGGGCTTGGCATTTAAGCCAGACACCGATGATATCAGAGAAGCTCCAGCATTGACGATTATCAGGCAGCTACGCGATGCCGGCGCACACGTGCGCCTTTTCGACCCCGTTGCTATGGAGAATGTTAAGAAGCACCTCGACGACCATACTAACATAACATGGTGCGAAAATGAGCTGGAAGCCGCTACAGGTGCCGATGCTATTGCTCTAGTGACAGAGTGGAAGCAGTTCAGATTTTTAGACTTCAAAGAGGTCCGAGATGTTATGAAGGGCAACGCCTTCTTCGACGGACGCAATCAGCACAGCCCTGAAGACCTTGCGGATAAAGGCTTCGACTGCTTCAGCATAGGAAGAGCACCGGTATTTTCTGAGAAGACAGACGCTGCATATTCCAAAGAAGAAACTGCAGAATATCCCGGAGCTAGCGTATAAAAAATTGTTGTAGGCGTCCTATACGCAGCAATTTTTATGTATAGCGGCTTTACTTTTGCCAACGTCGGCATATCATAGACATGTCATGGCGTAGAGGCTCTAAAACTTTCGTGGACATATCGATGAACTCTTGGCGACATTTTTTGTCGTCGAGAGATTCACATGTCAGGACGAGGTACATCGCAAGCATAGGATGTTTTTCTATGTCGATATTTTTTAGCATCTCAAAACATACCTTTGACACCTCAGAATCATCTTTAAAATAGGTCAAAGCCATGGCAGCGCGTTCATTGTCGCTAGATATTGGCATAGCCTTTACAGCGTTGAGGAGAAACTCTTTCGCTGGAACGCCGATATTTTCTAGCGCTGTGAGAACAGCGTCTTCTATAAAGAAATTCACTTTGCTCAAAGCTTCGAACAGAGGGATTATAGCTTTTTCGTCACCGATCTTCCCAAGACATTGTGCTGCTAATGCTGGCGCTAAGCCATATCCTGGAAAAAGAGGGCTGTAAAATTCATCGGCGCATAATAGATCGATTAGAGGGGATACTATACCAGAACCTTCTGCAATGACAGCCTCGGTTTCTTTTATCGCGTCTTCTTCCTCGGAAAGGATCATATCGGCGATAAGCCTAGGGCATGGTGTCGAATGGTTTTTACCTTCATAGAGTTCACGAAGTTTGGAGTAGACGCTTTTGGCGCGGGAGATTTCTTCGGCTTCGACGCCAAGAAGGACGAGGGCTGCAAGGTCTTTGTCGATGTCTTTCTCTATGATGGCGAGCTCTTCGATGCGTGACACCTCGAATTCATTATACACCCCTTTACCACCACGACGATAATAGTCGAGCATGAAGTCAAATTTCCCACCGAAATGTGCGTCGCGGTGCATAAGAATTTCATGGTCGAGGATATCGATAACAGGAAGGTCTTCAGATATAGCATCGTCGGAGTCGATGGCGGCGTCATGGTTTTTTGACATCTCACGAGAAACATCGTCGAGGATGTCTTTGAAGGGTGTTTTTTCGTTTTTCATAGTGATAACCTTATTGTTTTTTTATAAAATTTTTCGCGTGATAACTCGACCTTACAAAAGGGCCGCAGAACATATGTTTCACGCCAAGATCTTTACCATAACATTCATATAAACTGAACTGTTCTGGCGTAACAAATTCAACGACGGGTACTGCCTTATCGCTAGGCTGTAGATATTGGCCGATAGTGACTATATCGCAGCCGACATCGTGAAGGTCGCGGATAGTTTTTTCTATGTCGTCGGCACTCTCGCCAAAGCCTACCATCATACCGGATTTTAACGTCGTTGTTGGCGACATTTTCTTTACATAACGCAAGACATCTAGAGACCGCGAGTATGAAGCATTATGGCGGATTTTAGAAGTAAGTGCCTCGACAGTCTCGATGTTGTGGTTGAAGACGTCAGGATCAGCAGCGATGACGATATCGAGAGCGTCGGTGTTGTAACAAAAGTCTGACGTTAATACTTCAATGGTGGTTTTTGGGTTGCGGAGACGAATGGCACTGATGATATCGGCGAGGTGTCTGGCACCGCCGTCATCGAGGTCGTCGCGCGTTACCATGGTGATGACGACATGGCGAAGAGAAAGGTCATAAATAGCAGAAGCAAGACTTTTCGGCTCGCAAGGGTCTAAAGGCAGAGGCTTTGTAGAAAAACCGACGTCACAGAAAGAGCAGCAGCGCGTACATTCCTTGCCCATAGCGATAAAAGTCGCTGTCTTTAGAGAGAAACACTCAAGGCGATTTGGACACTGTGCTTCTTCGCAAACAGTATTAAGACGATGCTTTTCTAAGACGGAACGCGTTGACGAAATAGCACCGCACGAAGGAAGAGGGCGCCGTAGCCATGGAGGAAGAGTGTGATGGCGAGGCGCTGTGTCTGTTTTATTTTTCATATAACGCTTTAGCAGTTAGAATGTTATTGTTTTAATGAGAAGTATAGAATAGAGCAATAATTAATTGCTAGCAGCTCTTTTGACAAACAAAAAATTCCTTGCAAGAAAAACCTTTATAAAGATAGTGTAGGAATAGAAAGTATACTAAATCAGAGGCGATATTATGGAGACGATGGTAAAGAAAAAACTGTGTTGGAATTGTGAAGGTGAAGTTCATGAACATGCAACGCGTTGTGCATATTGTGGCGCTGAGCTTTCTGCGACTTCTGACGAAGAAGGTCAGCAGCCGAGCCCTCCATATGATATATCTGGTCATGATGAAGAATATACCAAAATCCCTGACCCTCCTTATATGGCGGCGAAGGAAAATAGCGACATCGAAGAAAAAGTCACCGATGTCGAGTGGGACAATGCTATTGAAGAAGCCCACGAGAAACAAGACGTCGAAGGTGCCAAAAAAGATAGTATCGTACCGCTGTTAGCGCTTTCATTGGGAAGCACGCTTTTTATCTTTGGAATGGCGCTGCTATTCTTCTCCGACAACGGTTTTTTCACTTTACAGTGGAATGCATCGCGATGGCCGGTATACATTATCTTGGGGATTCCAAGCCTTATATTCGGATGGCGTAAGCTAAAAACTCTCGATCACTCCTGACCTTTTGTTATTCCGCAGCATCGTTTATATTTTTTTCCGCTGCCACATGGACATGTGTCGTTACGATGAACTTTAGGGTCTTCATGGTGGATGGGAGCAGCTTTTTCAGGCTTTCGCTGTTGTTGTCCGTTGTCGCTTATCTCGTCGAAGAGAGAGCGCGATGTTTCGAGGTTCATCTTTGCTGCCTGTTGCTCGAAGAGTCCTTCGTATTGTGGGGCGATCTTGAATTTGAAGATGTCGGCGGCAATGTCTGTCTGTAGGTCGTTACTCAGTCTATGGAACAAGCTGAAAGCTTCGTGTTTGAACTCGATGAGAGGGTCTTTCTGTGCTATAGCGTGAAGATGTACCTCGGAGCGTAGGTAGTCCATAGTAAGCAGATGCTCTTGCCAGCGCTCGTCGATCTTCCTGATCATAAGCTGCCGCATAGCATCGGAGGCGTAATCCTGAGTGTCGGTATTGGCGTCGTGGCCGAAGATGAAGGCGACTTTCTGGTTTTCGTAGGAACGCTTTTTGTCGAGGGCTTCAATGAGGACGTTGGTGGCTTTGTCTTCGAGGTCTTCGATGGTTAGATTGTCACCATCGAAAAATCCCTCTTCGCACGTAACAGGGAACGAAGATGTAAGCCACTGTCGATATCCTTCGGCGTTCCAGCCACCATCTTGTCGGCGGCTAACGAAATATTCGTCGGCTTTTACGGAACATAGCGAAGCAATAAGGTCTTTTGCTATAGAACATATGTCGTCGCTACGGAGGACTTTATTCCTGAAAGCATATATCTCATGACGCTGTTTGTTCATGACATCGTCATATTGGAGGGTATGCTTCCTTATCATATAGTTTCTTTGCTCGACGCGTTTCTGCGCCGTCTCTATCGCCCTGTCGAGGATGCCGGCAGAGATAGGCTCTCCTTCAGGAGGACGGAAACGCTGGAGTAGCCCCGTTATCTTCGGCGAAGCAAACAGACGCATAAGGGTGTCTTCGAAAGATACGAAGAACTTCGAAGTCCCAGGGTCGCCCATGCGAGCACAGCGGCCGCGGAGCTGTCTATCGATACGACGCGATTGGTGACGTGTCGTCCCTAAAACATGAAGACCTCCGATGTCGACGACGTTGCCTTGTAGTTTTATGTCGGTACCTCGTCCTGCCATGTTGGTAGAGATCGTTATAGCGCCAGGAGCACCGGCATTGGCGATGATAATAGCTTCGCCGTCATTGTGCTTGGCGTTGAGGATAGTATGGGGTAAGCCGTTTTGCTTGAAGATGCGCGAAAGCTTCTCGGAGATGTCGACGGACTCCGTACCGATAAGGATAGGACGCCCTTCACCATGGATCTCACGGACAGACTTGAGGATGGCGTTATATTTTTCCCTCTCGGACATATATACTTCGTCGTTGACGTCTTTGCGTATACACTTTTTGTGCGTGGGGATCTGCATAACGTCGAGGTTGTAAGTCTCACGGAATTCATTGGCTTCGGTGATAGCAGTACCAGACATTCCCGATATTCTTTCGTACATACGGAAGAAGTTCTGTAGCGTAACGGTGGCATAGGTCTGTGTCTCTTTCTGGACGACGACGCTTTCCTTTGCTTCGATGGCTTGGTGGAGGCCGTCGGAGAAGCGACGCCCAGGCTGTGGACGCCCAGTGTTTTCGTCGATGATGACGATCTTGTTATCTTGGATGATATAGTCGATATCGTTTTCCATAAGAAGATGAGCACGGAGAAGCTGGCGGATGTTGTGCGAGCGTTCTTTACCGAAGCTGTCGGACTCATGGACTTCTGCTTTCTTCTGTATCTTCTCTTCGTCAGAAAGTGTTGTATCATTATCGATATCGATGTATGCGCTGCTGACGTCGAGCATAGTAAAAGGGTCGCCGCCATTGTCGTCGGAACTCATCTGTTCCCAGGTGGCGATGCCTTTGTCGGTGAGCTCGTATTCACTGCTTCTCTCGTCGATGAGGATATACAGCTCGGAGAGGGCTTTTTGTTTGTCTTTTTTGTTCTGGTCGGTGTGGTAGAAAAGCTCCCATTCGTCGATTAATGCGCGCTTGTCGGGGTCTTCTAAAAGACGCTTTAAGATCCTATTTCGTGGAGTGCCTTTGCTGACAAGCCACAGCTTATGGTATGCCGCGCGCTCTTCTGACTCATTATCTTTGGTGAAAGAGCCGTTTCTGCGAAGCGTTTCCATGCTTTGTATTGTCTTGCTAGCTTCACTGGCGATCCTATTACAAAGATTTCTTTGTAGCTTTACAAGGCCGGAGACGTCGCCTTTGAGGTCGTCGTACATCTGCCTGCTTACGGGGACGGGTCCTGAGATGATAAGAGGCGTACGTGCTTCGTCGATGAGGATAGAGTCGATCTCATCGATTATCACGAAATAATGCTCGCCCTGAACTTGTTGTTCGCTGCTCGACGCCATAGCATTGTCGCGGAGGTAGTCGAAGCCAAACTCCGATGCCGTACCATAGACGATATCACTGTTGTATATATCTTTTCTCTTGCTGTGGTCCATGCTGTTGGTGATGGCAGCGACAGAAAGCCCAAGCCAGCGGAAAACAGTGCCCATCCACTCGCAGTCGCGTGTGGCAAGGTAGTCGTTGACAGTGACAATATGAACAGATTTACCAGTAAGACTATGAAGGTACAGCGGTAGCGTTGCAGTAAGAGTTTTACCTTCGCCGGTCTGCATCTCTGCGATAGACTGGTTGTGCATGGCGATGGCTCCGACAAGCTGGACATCATAGGGTATCATGTCCCACTTCTGGTCGTAGCCGGAGATGTGGATGTCGGTGCCGATAAGACGACGACATGCGTTTTTTACTACAGCAAAAGCCTCGGGAAGGAGGTCGTCGACAGTAGCTCCTTCGCGGAAACGCTGACGGAACTCTTCTGTCTTGTTCTTAAGTTCTTCATCGGAGAGCTTTTGGTAGCCCTCTTCGATGATGTTTATCTGCTGTACCGTCTTACGATATCGTTTGATAGTACGCTCTTGGGCGCTTCCGAAGATTTTCTTTATTATTCCGAGCATAGACTAAACCTGTTAGGATAAAAATTTTATGTTAAAAAAAGACTTTGTAATGTATAGTAGCATACAATATCGGCAGATATTTTTCAAGAAGAGGAAATAATTATGGGACGTGGAAAACTAAAAAACGAATTCAGCTGGTCATTTTCGCGGAATAACGCCTTCGAAGAGTGCGAAAAAAAATATTGGTATACATACTACGGTTCCTGGGAAGGATGGGTTATGTACCAAAAAAATGGTGCTATGAAGGCCGACTCACTGGCGGGATACCTATATGCCATGAAGAACATGAAAAATATGCCGATGTTCGTCGGAACCGTCGTCCATGGCACCATAGAATATGCCTTAAAAGAATACCGCGCGAACAATACACTCGTAACACTAGAAGCTATGATAGAAAAAGGTGAGGAAGAACTCGTCCGTGGAATCGAAGAGGCGAAGAATGAGAAGTGGAGAGAATCGCCAAAAAAATATAACAGCCTGTTAGAAGTATATTATGCTGATAGAGATGACGTCGTCGAGATAACAGAAGACACAATGAAAACGGCTATTGATAAGATGAAGCGTTGCATAACGCATTGGTATAACTCGCCGATAACACAGAAAATGATAATGAGCCCACGAAGTACATTCTTGGGCATCGAAGACCTTGACAGTTTCATCATCGACGACGTCTATAAAGTGTGGGTCGTCATCGACTGTGCGCTACGATGGCAGCGCGAAGGAAAAAACGATACTATCGTCCTCTTCGACTGGAAGACCGGCAGGCACAATGAAAAAGATATAAACCAGCTGTATTCTTATGCGCTCTTCGCAGAAAAATCCTGGGGGATAGAAGCTGATAGAGTTGTCCTCGTGCCTTACTATCTCGACAGCGATAACTACGATAAAACTGGCGCTGGGCAAGATAAAGAGCTGTCGCAGGAAAAGATTGATAGCGTAGAAAAATTCATCACAATGAGCAGCGCGATGATGGAGAAAAAACTTCACGATACCGGCGAAGGTCGCGAAAAAAACCTTAAGAAGAATATCGCCGATGTCATGGATTTCCCATATACCAACGACAGACGATCATGCAGCAGGTGCCAATATCGAGAACTATGCGAAGCGACAGAATACGAAGAAATTCCCCACGAAAGAATTCGTGAGGCTGCAGCAAAATTAATTAATCTACTTCCTCCAGAAGCTCGGTAGGAACAGTATCAGCACGGCGAAGAGCTCAAGGCGTCCTAGCACCATCCATATCGAGCCGAGGATCTTGCCGAAAACAGACAGGAAGGCGAACGATTCCGTAGGACCAGCGACGCGGAATGCTATACCGACGTTATTGAGCATACAAGCCACTATAGAAAGCGCCGTTTCGGGGCCTACGCCGTCGATGATGAAGAGAAAAGTTCCAATCGCTGCGAGGAACAGCAGTATTATTAAAAAACTTAACACCGTCATCGCCATGCTGTCGTCGACGGTGGTATTACGGACTTTGAAGGTATGGACGATCTCGGGCTTGAAGATAGATTCCACCTTGCGGTATATGATGTTATTGACCATATAGAAGCGTATTATCTTCATGCCGCCGCTAGTCGACCCCGACATCCCACCGATGAACATAACGATGATCATAAGAGCTTGGCAGTCGAGAGGCCATGTGTTGAAGTTCGCCGTTGCGAAGCCCGTCGACGTCTGTGCCGACAGCAGTTGAAACATGCCATATCGTAGCGATTCCCACCGCCCGAATGCCATCGTCTCGCCAGTGAGAAGCTCTTTCTCCGTGCCCATGAGGTTCGCCATCATAAATATTGCGCCGCCACATATAATGGCGATGAAAAGGTAGAACTCTGGGTCTTTTAGACGGTAAAATTTACCTTTAAGACAGTAGAAATATAAGGCGAAATTTGTGGCGCCGGCGATCATAAAGAATAAAATTATCCATTCCATTGAAGGAGAAGCGAACGACCCTATACTGTCGTTTCTGACGCAGAATCCTCCTGTGGATAGTGTGGAGAACGTTATCGTTATTGCTTCGAAGAACGTTATTGCCTTGTTTGTTATCATGAGAAGCGACGTCTCCATAACAGTAAGACCGAGATATATCTTCCACAGAAGACTCGCTGTCTCTTTTATACGCGGAGTTACGCTCTCAGCAAAAGGCCCTGTAGCTTCTGCATGGAAAAGCACCTTGCCACCGACGCCTAAAGCCGGAAGTATCGCAACGAAAAGGACGACGACACCCATGCCTCCAAGCCACTGCATAAAACTTCTCCAGAAAAGTATGCCTTTGCTGACGGCTTCTATACCTTCTATGGTGACATCACCCTCAGAATCGCGTACAGGGGTTATTGTGCCATAGTAGATATATTCGTTCTCATAGGGTCCAGAGATGTTTTTATGGTATGGTAGTTCATTGCCAGAATCTTCGTGGTATTTCTTGGGAAGCATAAGGCTTGCTCCCGTTGTTGTAAGGCCTGACATCGCCTCGAAGTATGAGTCGACGGGACTCTCGAAGGTTTTAGAGATGTAAAACGGTAGCCCTCCGACGATAGCAGTAATGAACCATATCAACACAACGATGGCGAGGCCTTCACGGCGATGTAGGCGTCCTACAGCGCTGTGGCCTATGAGCCTGAAGATTCCTGCTAGGCCGAGGTCTATTAGGATAGAATATACGAAAGCCATCGTGGTATGCGGCTGTGGATGCGCCTCGGGGGCGACGAAGAATTCGTAGTACGCCGAAACGCCAAGCGCTACGCCGAGAGCAAGGGCGAGATATAGAAGATAGAAACTTAGAACACGGCTTATTTCTTTATACAGCATGACCTAGAAAATCTGTTGTAGTCCTTCGACATGGTTTGGGGAGCTTATTACGATGACAGTATCACCAGGAGATAGTATTTTGTCGCCACTTGCGATTATTATGCGCCCGCGATTTTGTATGACGGCGAAGAGGAAATCTTTTGGGAGGCTGCTAGCAAGCTCCGATATTGGGATGCCGACGATCTGTGAGTCCATAGTAACTTTTATCTCTAGGACTTCAGCAGCGTCGTCGTAAAGAGATACCATCGACGCTACAGACTCCGTCTGTATTATCGTGAAGATCTTGTTGGCAGCGCTTATCCTCGGCGATACAGTATGGATGAGGCCCATACGCTCGACGACGGGCATATGCTCGGCATTGGAAATCGGGACTATGACATTTTTACACCCAACTTCTTTGGCGAGACCACCGGCGAGGATGTTTACTTCGTCTTTATTGGTACAAGCAACGAAAAGGTCGGCATCTTCGACATGCTCGGCACGGAAGAAGCTGTAGTCTGTGGCATCATGGTGGAGTATTGTACAACGCGGAAGCTGTTCGGCGAGAGAACGACAACGTTCGAAGTCTTTCTCGATGATCTTTACCGCGATACCGTTCTTGGTGAGAACCTTAGCAAGGTGAAAAGAGACAAGAGAACCGCCGACAATGATTGCTGACGTCGCGATTTTATTTATTATGCCGAAATATGTATGGACGGCAGCGACAGCGTCGACTTCGCCGATGATGGTAACTTCGTCGCCAGGAAGGATGTGATCGTTGCCATGAGGGAAGATAAGTTCTTTATGAACGCGTTCCTTACCTTTCGTTACAGAAGTCGTTGTCCTCATGATAAGACTGATGACGAGTTTCTTAGGAAGGTCAAGCTCGCATAGCGAAGTATCACCCTTACGCCATGTCATAGGAACTTTTACTGTGCGCATCTGCACAGCGCCGTGTGCGAAGTTCTCGACGGCGACGGTTCCGGACTCTAAAGCATAGTTGAAGATATCATGGGCGACGAGAAGCTCTGGGCAGATGAAATGGTCTACACAGAAAAGCCTTCCGAAGTCAAGGCGCGCCTTGTTGAGGTAGCTGCTCTTCCTTATGCGCGCCACCGTCTTTGGATATCCCAGGTTCTTCGCTATAGAACATGTTATAAGGTTGGTCTCGTCGCTGTCAGTAAGAGCAAAAAGTATGTCGGGAGACATCTCCTTAAGGTCTTCCAATATCTGCCAGTCGGTGCCAGAACCAACGCGTACAGCGACATCGACATTCTGGACGATGTCTTCAAGACAATGAGCGTTGATATCGACGACAGTGATGTTGTTTTCTTTGCGCGAAAGAAAGGTGGCGACATGGCTGCCAACATCTCCAGCGCCTACGATGACAATATTCACGGTATTCCCCAGGTATGGTTTTCTGTATTATATGCTACAATACCTTAGAAGGTAGAGGAGATGTCAAGGTAATTTTTTACAAGCAACTCTTTGAAAAAAAATGAGAAAGCAGTATGGTTTTTGAAATCATCGACACAAGGAGTAAATGACATGAAAAGTTTTATATTTTTATTGAGCGCTATAATGTTTGTTTTGGCAAGCAACAACCTTTTTTGTTCTTATGATTCAACAGCACTACCTCTTAATGAAAAAGTAGGACAAATGCTGATCATGCACTTCAATGGCGAAGAAATCAACGATGACGCACGACGACTTATCGATGAAGTCCACCTCGGCGGTATAATATATTTCACTTGGGCCAACGTCCTTGAGAACAAAGAAAAGGTAAGGCTTCTTAGTGAAGACTTGCGGCGTTACGCCAAAGAGCAAGGGCTTCCGCCGCTGGTGATATGTGCCGATCAGGAAGGTGGACGTGTCGCACGGCTACGCGGAGAATTTAGGAGATTTCCGAGCAATAAAGAAGTAGGGGACACCGGCGACCTCGAATATGGCGAAGAGGTGGCATATTCTTTAGCGAAAGAGATGCATTCTGTCGGCTTTACAATGAATTTCGCTCCCGTCGTCGACGTTAATAATAACCCTCTCAACCCTGTCATTAACGACAGGGCTTTTGGTGACGATCCCGATATCGTAACTGCTTTTGGAGAAAGGTCCATCGCCGGACACCACAAAGCGGGAATGGCAGTGACGCTGAAACATTTCCCCGGCCATGGTGACGTCAGCGTCGACTCCCACAGAGCTATCCCCATCGTTGTAAAGCCAAAAGAAGAACTCGATGCTATGGAACTTTTCCCTTTTAAAAGCCTTATTAACGATACAGATGCTATAATGTCGGCGCATATCCTCATGCCAGCACTCGACAAAGATAATTGTGCGACGCTTTCGAGGAAGATTCTTCGTGGATTGTTGCGCGAAGAGATGGGCTTTGAAGGTGTTGTCGTTAGCGATTCCCTTGTAATGCAAAGCGTCATAGACGAGTGTGATGGTGATATCGCCGAGGTGTCGATACAGGCAATAGCGGCAGGGTGTGACATGCTGTGTCTCGGTGGTAGAGTGTCGATACAAGGAGAAGACAGGGCTAATGAGCTAACCGTCGATGATGTCATAGCGATACAGTCCAAGATTATTGCCGCTGTCGAAGAAGGGCGTATCAGCGAAAACGAGATAGATGCCTCTCTTAAGAGAATACAAGCACTGAAAGAACGATATTAATAGAGAAGATACTGTTTTCTGTGTTCTTTGAAGGCTTCGCGGCGTTCTTTATGGACTTCTTGTAGCTCCCAAGCGATATATTTTTCTGTTGTCATAATGGTATAGATCTCTTCGGTGCCGTTGACTTTACAGAACATTTCTTTACGTTCGGTGGCGGCTTTTATTGCATTCTTAAACTGTTGTGGGTATAGATTTTTGAGCATGCCGATGAGAAGGTATTGCGTTGACACCGGTTTGTATGTAAGAGGGTCGGTGATAACAATATACACCCCTTCACATTCGGCATCTTTGTATTTCGCATAGAAAGGTGTGTAATAGAAAGGCTGAAAATGTACGCCTGGAAATTTCTGCTCATTAAGAGTCTGGGAAAATTGTTTCGCATCGATCCACGGAGCACCGATAAGCTTGAAAGGAAGGGTATAACCCACGCCGATATTTACAATACCAAGCTCTCCAAGGATTCCCGTTGTCGGGTATAAGAAAGGGGTGTCGCTTTCGGGGATGTGCGGGCTCGTAGGTATCCACGTTAACCCGGTGTCTTTAAAAGACATAGAGCGCTCCCAGTCTTTCATGGAAATGACAGTAAGGTCACAACCAACATCGTATTCTTTGTTGAAGAAAAGGGCTAGTTCTCCTATAGTCATTCCGTGACAATAAGGCACATCGACATATCCTACAAAAGAACGCCATTGATCGTCGAGCATAGGCCCGTCGATGGTGATGCCATTGATAGGGTTTGGCCTGTCAGCGACGATGATTTTAACGCCGTATTTCGCAGCTTCTTCCATACAATAGAAGAGTGTAGAGATATATGTATATGATCGTGATCCGATGTCTTGGATGTCATAGATAAGGACGTCGAGGTCTTGGAGCATCTCCTTCGTTGGACGGCGGGTTTTGCCGTAGAGGCTGTAAACTGGAATGTTCGATAGCGTTGTGTCGTCGTTGACGACTTCGGCATAAACGGCGCCTGTTATGCCATGTTCTGGAGAGAACAAGGCGGCGATGTTGAAGTCGAGATCTTCGGAATAACGGTTTAAAAGCTCGAAGGTCGGCACCATGGAACTGTTGATGCTTGTGTGGTTGATGATAATACCTATCTTCTTTCCACGGAGAATCTCGGGGCTTTCTTCGACAAGGACGTCGATGCCGAGAGTTACGGCAGGAGAAAAGTCCGCAGCATATGCCGCGATGGATAGTGTCATACTAAAAAGAAGCGAAAAAAATAAAGCGCGCATGGTTTCTTACCGTTTGTTGTTTTTACAACTGACGTTACGCGTTAATCTTGCTTTAGTGGCGTAGCGAAAGGGGTAAGATGCAAGTATTTCCGACGAGCCAAGCTCATAAAGAGCTGGGTGAGAAGGAATACGTAGCAGATTGCTCCTTGCAGTACGCCAATAAAGTGAGAGTGGCGCGCAATGTTAGTTATAATATATAGATGCCACAAAGTGCAAAAATTATAAAGGTGAAAGTTAGTGATAGAGCTTAATGACGTACAGAAACAAGCAGTAGAACATACAGATGGGCCGGCGCTAGTAATCGCAGGTGCGGGATCGGGGAAGACGCGTGTTGTAACACAGCGCATAGTCAGACTTATAGAAAAAGGCGTCGACGCATCGAATATCCTCGGCGTTACCTTCACAAACAAAGCAGCAGGGGAGATGCGCGAACGTGTCGCTACAGCAACGGCACGGTATGTTCCTATCAGCACCTTTCACAGCCTCGGAGTGAAAATCTTGCGCGAGGCGATAGGACACCTAGGCTATAAAGAAGACTTCACAATATACGACGAAGAAGATGCACGAAAAGTTATAAAAGAGAGCCTCTATGGCCTTGCCGTCAGGGAAAGCTATGCCAAGCCAAAAGTCTTTAAAGGCCTTATCTCACAGGCAAAAAACGCCCTTATTGCCCCCGAAGATATCGATACAACAGACCTTTCGACGCCTTGTGAGCGTCTTTTTCCCGCAGTATATGAGTCGTATCAGAAAAAGCTTAAAGAATACAATGCCCTTGATTTCGATGACCTTCTATACCTCGTTGTAAGGCTTTTTAGGGAGCATCCAGAAGCGCTAGAAGATTTTCAGCGAAGGTGGCAGTATTTTCTCGTTGATGAATACCAAGATACTAACGTCGCACAATACCACATGATAAAAATGTTGGTATCGAAGACTAATAACCTCTTCGTTGTAGGTGACCCCGATCAGTCGATATATTCGTGGCGCGGAGCTACCATCGACAATATAATGAATTTCGAAAAAGACTACCCAGGAGCGGCAATTATAAGCCTCGAACAGAACTACCGTAGCACAAATACTATCCTCGAAGCTGCAAATGCTCTCATAAAAAACAACGACACTAGACGTGAAAAAAAACTGTGGAGCGGACTCGGTGATGGCGAAAAAATACGCTTTTACAATGCTTATAACGACCGCGAAGAGGTGAAGTTCGTTGTAAAGCACGCTTTACAGCACCGAAGTGAGGGTGTTTCTTTTAAAGATATGACGATCTTCTACAGAACGAACTTCCAGTCGCGGATTTTTGAAGACGCACTTCTAAGAGAAAAGATACCATATGTTATAGTTGGTGGAATTTCGTTCTATCAGCGTCGCGAGATAAAAGACATCCTGGCATTTCTGCGCATCGTATATTCTAGTGCCGATTTCGTCTCGTTGGCGCGCACAATAAACCTTCCAAAGAGGGGATTCGGCGATGTCACCATTGCAAAAATACACCTCGCTGCCGACGAGGCAAAGAAGCCTGTCTACGAATATTGTAAAGCCGTTGTTAGTGGCGATGCTTCCGTACCAAAGACAAGGATCACCGCTAAGCAGAAGACTGGCCTTGCCGATTATATCGCTATAATCGAAGGCCTTAGAAAAATAAAAAATACACAGCCGCTATCGGACCTCGTCGCTGCGGCGATAAAAAATACAGGATATATCTCTGTAATAAAAGCAGACAGAGAGACTTTCGACGACAGAAAGCAGAACCTCGAAGAGCTTATCACCAAAGCTCAAGAGTGGGAAGAGTATTCTGAAGATGGAACACTAGGATTGTTCCTCGAGGAACTATCTCTTAAGGCAAGTATCGACGAAACCAATGCCGACACTGACAGACTAAATCTTATGACGATACATAATGGCAAAGGTCTAGAGTTTCCTGTTGTTTTTGTTGTAGGCCTTGAAGAGGGGCTTTTTCCTCATGCCAATGCATTGGGTGATATTTCTGCCGTCGAAGAAGAAAGGCGCCTTTGTTATGTAGGAATAACGCGTGCTCGCAGATTTCTGTACCTTACGGCGGCGCAGAACCGCAACCTTTGGGGCTCTTTTAGAAATATGAGGCAGAGCCGCTTCCTTCAAGAGCTTCCTCCAACGACCTTAGTAAATGCGGCAACGATGAATAAAAAAAGTTTTGACGATGCTACATACGAAGAAGATGATGATTATCGTGAACACGAACGCGTCAGCAAATCTTTCTCTATAGGCGATGCCGTAGAGCATAAAACTTTTGGAAGTGGAATCATTACCGCCTCGTATTATTGTTCGATAGGGCGTATGTATGAAGTATTTTTCGACGAAGAAAAGCGCACCAGAAAGATCGCAGCGAAATATGGGAAGCTAGCTAGAATTTAGTTGATTGCCATAACGGTGCCATTTCTTCCTGTTATGTTGTCGCGACGGAAGGAGAAAAAGTCTTCGATGCCATCATATGTACATATCTTTGCTATTTCGATATGGTCGGCGAGGACGCCTTCGTCAAGAAGCTGTTGTTTTGAGATCTCCCAGAAGTCGAAAAGGTTCTTGCCAGAAGAATACTCCCAGAATTTTTCTGGAAGCTCTTCTTTATAGTTGTCGAACTCTGCATTATTTGGTCCTAAACTAGGAGATATGCCTACGAAGATATCGGCAGGATTGCTGCCATAGCATTTTTTCATGCTGGTGATGACGCTTTTGTAGATGTTCTGCACGCTGCCTTTCCATCCTGAGTGTACCGCGGCGATAGCATTGTTTATAGGGTCATAAAAAAGCGCGGCTTGACAGTCGGCGTGTTTTATCATAAGGGCAAGGCCGTGGGTTTTCGTCATAATAGCATCGGCTACAGGAATATTCTTTGCGTCTTCGACGACAGCAATGTCGATGCCATGGACTTGTTCCGCATAGACGAAAGCTGGAACGCTGAGGGCCTCTTTGACAAGAGCGATGTTCGCATCGACATTATTGTTGTCGTCACCGAGGTCATAGCCGATATTGAGGCTTTCATAGGCGCCGGAGCTTGTACCGCCTCGGCGGGTGAAGACGCCATGGACGATGTTTGGAAACTGCTGAAAAAGCTCAAATTCTAGCCATTCGACGTCATTATATTTCTTTCGTATCATAGTTTCCTCCGAGGATGAAATCCTAAGGTTAAAATATCTATACATAATATGGAAGCGTTTGTAAAATCGTGAGTAAATAAAAGCATTGACCTTACGCGACAACCCTTGTTATGAGGTGTCCCGTAATATCAGTTGCAAAAATAGGCATGGCTAAAAAGTGGGTAACAGATGATGGTACTTGAGAGAATGACGCTTCCTAAAAAGTTCGGAGTTCGGAGTTCGGAATTCGGAGTAGGATTTTTCACCACAGAGGCACAGAGTACACAGAGAAAGAAAACAATCTGGCTGGGGGATTCCCCCCCAGACCCCCAAAGACAAAAAAAAATCCTCGGGGTTCTAGGGGTGAAACCCCTAGCCAGCCCCCTTTCTCTCTGTGTTCTCTGTGTCTCTGTGGTAAAATTCCTGTTCTTCTTCTATCTGCTTTACGCTCTACGCTACTTTTTGTGTCTTTGTGGTAAAAATCTGGGGCATTCATCATGCTAAAAGAAATCTGGAGCTATCGTTATCTTGGGCGTATCGACTTCCGTATACTTCCTATAATAGCGATGTTTATCATGATAAGCCTCGCGGTGATGTCTTCGATGGATGCGCATATGTCTGTGGAACACGACGGTTTTTTCTCTCCTCTTGTTAAGAGTCAGCTTCGTGGCTTCGGTGTAGGGATTTTAGGGTTTATCTTTTTCGCAGGATTCGACTATAACAAGCTGCGCGAGTGGACATGGATTCTTTATTTTATCATGATAATCGTCCTCATAGGAGTTTTCTTTACGGGCTCGATACAGAGCGTACATCGATGGTATCGTATCCCTATTATAAACGTAGCTTTTCAGCCTTCGGAGTACAGCAAACTTTCAGTTGTTATAGCCCTTAGCTGGTTTCTTGAAAGAAGAAGCTCACGAGCTCGAGAGTGGAACACCGCCTTGTTGGCAGGAGTTATCGTGGGGATACCTTTTCTTCTTATCCTCAAACAGCCAGACCTTGGCACTGCGCTGGTTTTGTTGCCGATAGTCCTTGTTATGTTTTATTTCGGAGACATACACCCTTTTGTTACGAGATGTATGGCGGCGGTGATGATAACAGGGGTGGCGATAGTATCGATGTTTTTCCTGGAGATAATATCCCACGAAGAGTTCAGGCCGTATGCTACTAAGGTTATAAAAGAATACCAATATGAGAGGCTCAACCCCGAGACCCACCACCAGTGGGCTTCCGTAACGGCTATAGCAGTAGGGGGAATGACAGGAGAGGGATGGAAAAAAAGCGAGTTCACCGGAGGGGGATGGCTGCCAGCAGCACATACCGATTCTGTGTTCTCGGCCTTCGGAGAAGAGTTTGGGTTCTTAGGGCTACTCTTATTGTTGGTATTGTTCTATTCTCTGATATATTTTAGCTTCAGAGTCTCGGCAGTGGCGAAAGATCCTTTCGGAAGACTCCTCGCCGTAGGTGTTTCGGTATATCTCGCGATACATATAATAATAAACATCGGTATGATGACGGGCTTCCTTCCGATAACGGGGGTGCCATTGCTTCTTGTAACATATGGTGGTTCTTCGATATTATCGACGATGATAGCATTGGGAATATTACAAAGTATATATAGCAGAAGGTTTATGTTTTGAAGAAAAATGATACACACCCTTTTATTTTTGACACGGGAGTATGGCTCGGCGAAGGTGACATTGCCTTTAACATGATGCCCGGAGAGAGCGTTAAATGTTATATGCGGTGGAGCTTCACCGAAGATGGCGATAAAGTAACGTCGATGCAAGAGGTGGAGGTCGCCGGTGGCGGTGATGCCGTTAAAAATGTTATGGTTTTTTCACGAAAAGGCGACCGCTTTGCCGTAGTACTAAAAAACGATGACCTTGGAGAGCTAGAAGGCACTGGAATCGTCGACGAAAAGACTGTGGCATGGGAGTTTAGAAAAAAAACTTCGAAAGTCGAAGGGTATGAAGCATATAAACTACAAGACGATGGAAGCTATATCATGAAAGCGGAATATCGTTCTCCCGACGACGTCACAACGACGATAACAGGGAAGATATGGAAGAAAAGTAACGAGGAATAACGATGAAGAAGAGTGTATATTTTCTGGCAGTGGCGATGATAATGATGGCAACGTCATGTACAAAGGCGTCGGTGATAACGCAAAAAGAGTTCGGCGACATAATGGTAGGGATGCCGTTTGAAGAAGTTCAGACGCGTATCGGCGAGGAGTACGACGTCACAAGGACAGCACCAGACACCTTAGAATACCGTTATATCGAACGTATAGAACACGGACCTCGTGGTGGTAAAGGGCAAAGGCATTATATCTTAATAGTAAAAGATGGAGCCGTCGAAAGTAAGAGCTACAAAGAGTTCGACAGCCCATTGAATATATATTCCGATTGATTACTGACCTTATACCAATTATTATAAAAACGAAGGATCAACAAAAACATTCGTTTTGTTGATCCTTCGCAAGTTCTTATTGTTTTGTGCTAGCCTACGCTTGGATTTTTATGTCTACGCCAGCAGGAAGAGTTAAATTCTTCAAAGAATCTATCGTCTGTGCTGTAGGTTCCATGATGTCGATGAGGCGCTTGTGTGTACGCATCTCGAACTGCTCACGAGACTTCCTGTTTACGTGTGGCGAACGCAGAACGGTGAAAATCTCACGGCGCGTTGGCATTGGGATAGGACCAACGACGCGGGCGCCAGTGCGCTTTCCTGCTTCGATGATATCTTCAACGGAAAGATCTAGGATACGTTGGTCGTAGCCTTTCATCCTGATCCGTATCTTTTGCTTTTGGCTTTTCTGTTGTTTCTTTGCTGACATGGTATTATTACCTTAAATTATTTTTTTGTTATTTCTTCTTGAATCTTTGCAGGGACACGCTCGAAATGGCTAGGCTCCATGCTATAGTTGGCACGTCCTGAGCTCAACGATCGAAGCGTTGTAGCATACCCGAACATCTCCGATAGAGGAACTTCGGCGTGGATGGCTACGCCACCACGCATCATCTCTTGTCCCATAATCTTCCCTCTTCGACGGTTTAAATCGCCGATGACGTCGCCCATGCTTGCTTCGGGGCTGTTGACGTCGACCTTCATGATAGGCTCTTTTAGGATAGGCTTGCATTTCTTCAAAGCTTCTTTTATCGCCATAGATCCGCAGATCTTGAAGGCCATCTCGCTAGAGTCGACTTCATGGTATGACCCGAAGACGATGGCGACGTTGACATCGATGGTAGTATATCCTGCGACGACACCAGAAGATAGCCCTTCCTCGACACCTTTGATGACAGCAGGGATATATTCTTTTGGAATGACACCACCAACAATCTTGCTGACGACCTCGTTGCCTTTTCCAACTTCGCTGGGCTCGACTTCAAGAACTACATGAGCATATTGTCCGCGACCACCGGTCTGCTTGGAGAACTTTGTGTTGGCTTTCCCTGGGATTGTTATAGTCTCTTTATACGACACCTGTGGTTTTCCAACATTGGCGTCGACGGAGAACTCTCGGACCATGCGGTCGCGAAGGATGTCGAGGTGTAGCTCACCCATCCCAGCGATTATCGTTTGTCCAGTGTCTTCATCGGTGCTAACACGGAAAGTAGGGTCTTCTTCAGCTAGAGTAGAAAGAGCTTTTGAGAGCTTCTCCCTGTCAGGCTTAGACTTTGGCTCTATAGCCATAGAAATTACAGGCTCAGGGAACTCCATCCTTTCAAGAAGGATAGGCTGGTCGACAGAACATAAGGAGTCGCCAGTAGTAGTGTTCTTTAGGCCTATACAAGCAGCAATGTCGCCAGTGTAGAACTCTTCACGCTCTTTCCTGTTGTTAGAATGCATCTCGATAAGACGAGTTATACGCTCTTTCTTGTTCTTAGTAGAATTAAGAAGCGTCTGCCCTTTGAGCAGAGTTCCGGAATATATGCGAACGAAGGTAAGACGTCCGACATACGGATCGGTCATAACCTTGAAGGCTAAAGCAGCGAGAGGAGCGTCGTCGTCAGGAGCGACAAGGACGTCTTCGTCATTTTTGATGTCTATACCATTGACAGCGCCACGGTCTAACGGTGACGGCATCCAACTTATTACGGCATCAAGAAGCTGCTGGATACCTTTGTTTTTGAATGCAGAACCACACAACACTGGGTTGATCTTATTGGCAAGAACACCTTTTCTGATGACTTCGTTGAGCTCTTCGATTGTGATACTATCAGGGGCTTCTAAGACTTTCATGATAAAATCATCATCATCATCGTCGACAGTGGCAAGCTCATCAAGAAGCTGCGTACGTAGCTCGGTACATTTCTCTAGAAGGTCTTCAGGGATTGGAGCTTCGTCCCATTCGGCGCCGAGAGTCTCGTCTTTGAAGATGTATGCCTTCATGGTAAGAAGATCGACGATGCCACGGAATTCCGCCTCGGCACCGATAGGCACCTGGACAGGGATGGCGTTGGCGCCAAGCTTCTCACGCATCGTCGTTACGGCGGTGAAGAAATCTGCACCCATACGGTCCATCTTGTTGACGAAAGCAATACGCGGCACTTCGTATTTGTCGGCCTGACGCCATACCGTCTCAGATTGTGGCTCTACGCCAGAGACGCTACAGAATATCGCTACAGAACCGTCAAGGACGCGCAATGAACGCTCCACTTCTACGGTGAAGTCTACGTGTCCCGGAGTGTCGATGATGTTAATCTTATTGTCTTTCCAGAAAACTGTCGTAGCGGCAGACGTTATCGTGATGCCACGCTCTTGTTCCTGCTCCATCCAGTCCATTGTAGCTGCGCCGTCATGGACTTCACCGATGCGGTGTGTGCGCCCGGTGTAATATAATATACGCTCGGTGATGGTAGTCTTTCCAGCATCGATGTGTGCCATGATACCAATATTACGTACGTTTCCGAGATTTTCGTTTTTAGGTCTTGCCATATTTTTTTATATTCCCTCTACCACTTGTAATGAGCGAACGCTTTGTTGGCTTCGGCCATACGGTGCGTGTCGTCTTTTTTCTTGATAGTAGTTCCTTGGTTGTTGAAGCAGTCGCTTAGTTCAGCAGCAAGACCTTCTGTCATAGAACGTCCAGCTTTGCTACGTGAATGCTTTATTATCCATCGCATAGCAAGAGCAGTACGACGGTCTGTTGCTATCTCAATAGGCACCTGATAGGTGGCACCACCGATACGGCGCGATTTCACCTCTAGAGAAGGCTTGGCATTCTCTAGCGCTGTCTCGAAAGCAGCGAGAGGGTTTTCAGCTTTAACGCGTTTGGAGAAGCTCTCCATGGCGTTGTATACTATAGAACGTGCCAACGACTTCTTGCCCTTGAGCATGATGTTGTTGATAAATTTTGCCAAAACCACACTGTTATATAGAGGGTCAGGCTTTATTTGACGCTTTTCAGCGCTGTGTCTTCGTGACATTGGTATGTCTCCTCACAAAAAAAAGTTAAGTCGCTATAAAAATTAGAATATCGAATTGTATTCACCTGACACCGGAAGAATCCCGATGTCTGACCGTGATGCGTGCTGCGACGAAAGAAGCACATATCGCGGGCCAAGATGCCTATATCATAGGCATCTTAGTGTTACTTAGGACGCTTTGCCCCATACTTCGATCTTCTTTGCTTACGGTCTTGCACAGGTGCACAGTCTAACGCTCCACGAACTAGGTGGTAACGGACACCAGGCAAATCCTTAACACGGCCTCCACGGACGAGAACAATGCTGTGCTCTTGGAGGTTGTGACCTTCGCCAGGAATATAGGCGATAATCTCTTGGCCATTAGAAAGACGAACCCAGGCAACCTTTCTCAATGCAGAGTTAGGCTTCTTAGGAGTCTTTGTCTTAACCTGCAAACAGACGCCACGACGCTGTGGGCAACGCTGAAGAGCAGGAGATTTCGTTTTTTTGACCTTCTTCTTACGGCCAAAACGAATCAGTTGGTTTGTTGTCGGCATATAAAGTATGTGCCTCCTTCTCAGGTGTTAATTAGTGTTCAATACAATACATTACTACAATAATGTATGAACAATATACTCTATACCGGCATTTAATAGCAAAAGATTTATCGATAGATAATTAGCAATCACAAAAAATATGACGACACCGTAGACATATCAAAGAAATCCTTGCAAAAAAAGCTGCTCCCACGTAGTATAACTACTTTAATTTAAACGAAATAGGAGAGTGCTATGAGAATATTCGTACATAGAACGCCATCGCCTTTTAAAGGATTGACAGGCGGAGCTAATAATGACGTGGGAAGAAAAAGAGCTGCAAGTCCAAGTCAAAGCGTTTCGATGGTGATTCCTAGCGAACGCGTTTGCTCGCCAATTGATTTTTCCGGCACAGTGGTTATCGTATGTGCCAAAGCAAAAGTACCTGTAATCGAGACAAAGGAAGTGGAAATAATGAGATTGGCTCAGTCATGCAGGATGCGCGAAATAGAAGAAGAGCGTAGGATAGATGCAGAAAAAGACGAAGAAGCAGTGTTGGGTATTATCAAGATTGCCAAGCATTTAGGTGTGAAAGTTGATAGTTCTTTGTAAAAAGATCTTCGTCGGCGACAAAAACTATTTGCTGATGGTATGAATGAACCTTTTCTTTTTGTTGTAGCGTATCAGCGTGTATAGCAGTCTTCTTGGCAGGAGGTATGCCATACCTACGAGAAGCTTATTTTTAAAGCCCGGAATACATATTGTCTTCCAGGGCTTTTTTATGTCTCGAAGAGACGTTGCAACGACATCTTTTACTGACATAAACTCTTTATATCTTGGATCGTTGTCGTGCCACCCTAGTTTTTTGTGGAAGTCGGTACGTGTCAAGCCAGGACACAACGCCTGCACTTTTATGTTATGGCGTGCCAGCTCCAGCGCCAGGGATTCGGAGAAGTTCGTAAGAAAAGCTTTTGTGGAATAATACATTACGGAGCCTACGAAGAACCCTGCGATAGAAGACACGTTGATGATGGTGCCTTTCTTTCTTTTTTTCATCATCGGTATGGCGGCGGCGATGAGACGCATAGGGATCTCGTCGTGAATGTTGAGCATCTGGACCCATCCTTCTATATCGCCTTCTTCGAATTCTGGGACACCGGTGGCAAATCCAGCATTATTAATAATGACTTCAAGGTTTCTCATCGTAGAGATTGTTTCTGTTAGTTTCTCGACGGCGCTGCGGTCTGACAGATCTACGATGGCATAAGTTGCAGTGATGCCATGCTTCTCTTCGAGACCGGAGCAGAGCTTTTTAAGAAGCTCTTCCCTGCGGGCGACCAGAAATACGTCATAGCCCATATCGGCGTAACGCCGTGCGTATTCTGCACCGATGCCACTAGACGCGCCAGTTATTACGGCAAGAGGACGATTTTTTTTCATGATGACATTCCGTTTTTACAATAAATTATAGAGAATACACATTATTTCTGAAATGTCATTAAAAATATGAAAGTCCTTTTCAAAAAGAAAATAAAGCTTTAGTATTGCAACAGAAAAAGCATCACATAGAGGAGCGTTATTATGTATAAAATAGGTATAATGGGCGTCCACGGCGCAGGAAAAACATCGTTGGGATATCTTCTTTCGGCACATTTTAAGATGAAAGGCATCAACGTCAAGCTTATTCATGAAAGTGTTAGGGAAAACTGTCCATTTCCTATCAACGCTGACGCAAATCAGGGGACGTGTCTGTGGAATTTCCATACGCAATTTCGTAATGAACTCGACGCCGAAGCTCAAGGCTATGAGCTTGCAATATGTGATAGGACTGTCGTCGATACTTTCGTATATTATCATGCTGTAAACAAGGAAACCAACGTCACCATGGCAGCGGTACACCAAGGGGTGCAGTGGCTTAAGACTTATGATGTCCTTATATGTACCGAACCTTCTACTAGCGTAGAGCTTTTTGACGATGGCGTGCGCGACACCGACATAGAATATCAGAATCTTATTAAAAGTGGTTTTGACGATATATTATACCGTTATGCTGGAGATGTTGCCGAGCGTGTAATATATGCTACTTCAGACGATATCTTCGACGAAGAGCGAAAAGAAGCCCTTGTTGCTAAGATAGAGCTACACCTTAAGAAATTCCTGAATAAAGATGCTAAAAAAGAAGAGCTCTCTGAAGTATAACCCATGATTGCGACCTATACTTTGCCTAAGCTTTTTATAAAGAAAAAATGTCCTGTTTCCTATAGCATCCATAGTGTCAGGCAATCTGACTCATTTTATTCCTCGCGAATAGTTACAACTATTCGCTTGTCGTTCACTGAGCTATCTTGCCCAACTCTATGGCGCCAAAGGAAATATAGGTCGCAATCATGGGTATAGGAAAAAGATATAATGGAAAGACATTTCACCTCTAATGTTTTTATCGTAGATGATGATAAGGTTCTCCTTATATACCATAAAAAGCTGAGTACATGGCTTCCTCCTGGAGGGCATATCGATGCTAATGAGACGCCTGTCGATTCTGCGCGCCGTGAGGTTTTCGAAGAGACGGGCCTTGAAATTGAGATCATGATGCAGGAAAATGCGTGGGTGCAGAGCGACGAAGCCCGCAGCTTCCAAAGACCATATCTTTGTCTCATAGAAGATATTCCGGAATATCGAGACACTCCCGCACACCAACATATCGATATGGTGTATCTCGCCAAAAACATCCGCACTGGAATAGAAAAACCTAACTATGACGAAGTCAGAGAGATGCGCTGGTTTTCTCGCGACGATATCGAAGCCCTCACCGTCGGCGAAAACTTGCTCTTCAACGTCAAAATGGTCCTAGATCATATCTTTGATCACGTCATTCCGGTGACTTGTCCACTATAACCCATGATTGCCACACTGCCTAGACCGCCCACTGACTTTTTTGAACAAACAAGGGCTGATTGACACAAATTCATGTCACTTTTAAAGTGACACAAATTCATGTCATATCTAAGTTGACACAAATTCATGTCAATGTTATAATAAAAGAAAAAGGAAAATAGATGGACTATACCTGTCTAGCATGTTCAAAGCCAATTAATGGTGATAAAGCACATTATGGAATGCATGAAGAATGTTTTATTCGCATATTCAGCTTGAATAAGCTGGAGTTTTTTTCTGATGTTGCTATTCGATACCAATCAGAGGCCCCCGCACAGGGAGAAAAACGAAACATCAATTCAAGTTTTTTTCATGGTAAATTTCGTAAGTATTCTTCCCGCCTTGGAGGCGTTAGCTATATTCTGAAAACACGGCAAAAAGAATTTCCCGAGCTACCTCTTACAGAATTTGTGTGTAATCAATTATACGAGGCTCTAAAAATAAATATTCCGCCTTACTATCTCGTTCGCTTTCCTGAATCTGAATTTTGCTTTATAACGAAAAACTTTATGCCTAATTCACCACCTTCAACGTTGGTGCATATTTATCATTATATAGAAAACGACATGATTTTCGATTGTGAAACACTCGTGAATGTAATCGGAGAGCAAACAGGCAGAAGAATTGACCAAGAAAGCTTTGTGTATCTTACTTTAGCAGACAGTTTAATTGGGAATAACGATCGCCATGGTCGAAATTTAGGATTTATTCAATCTGCAAATAAATCAACGATAGCGCCTTTCTATGATAATCCGTCAGCTTTGGGAATAGAAGATGTAGCAATGTTAGGAGCGGATCTTCAACCTCGAGGTTGCATTTACACGAAAGACTCTAAAGAGCCGCTTATGAAGGACTATGTCCTTGAATGGGAGCGTCTTGGGTATCAAAATGTTATTGAGAATTTTCAAAAAAACCTATCTCTCCCTCAGCTTTGTGACATAATTCATTTAAGCTATTTGAGCGATAAAAGAAAACAAGCTTTAATTGCACTCATTGATAAAAGGAGTTCGGAAATATGTATAACTTAAAAATTATTGGTGTTAATGTTTTTTTAAGAAAAACGAAAACACATACCCACGTAGGCGTATTGAAAAAAGAACAAGGAAGTTTTGTTTTCATATACGACGATCAATATTTCACATCTCGCAACGCTCTTTCTTTAGGACCAGAATTTCCTTTAACCAAAAGAGAGTTTATCTCTACAACACTTTTTCCTTCATTTAATGATAGAATTCCTTCGCGTCAAAATCCGGCATATCCAGAATACTGTCTTAGCATGGGCATTGATACGAGTGAAAGCGATCCTATCATACTTCTGTGTACAATAGGAAGGAAGGGACCTTCTTCTTTCGTGTTTGCTCCTCTTTTCGAGAGAGGAATTTCTTCGCAAAATTTGATAGATTTTAGGAATTCTCTTAATCTAACAACGCGTGAATTTGCACAGGTATTTGAGTTTTCTCAAGCGTCATTAAATGCTTTTGAAACTAATAAAACATCTGGAAAAAACATTGTAAAACGTTTAGAAATGATCATCTTATTTCCTTCGGTTGCTTTATACCTTCTCAAGATAAATAGTGGAGTCCTTATTTATCAAAAGCGGATTAATGCTATTAATGAAATAAAAAAAAGAATGTTATAACAATGAAAACACTCAGGCAATTCCCACCGCTTGCCCACTGTGATATAGCCATTTCCCATCGATTTTCTTGAAAAGGCTTTTTTCTGTGAAGGAGGCATCGCCGCCGTTTTGTGATATATGGGCGACAAACGTTACCGTTGCTGTGTCGTCTTTCTCTTGTGAGTCGAGAATCTCGAGCTTTTTGAAAGAAGAGGCTCGTGAGAATAACGATATTTCTTTTTTCCACGCGACCTGTTCGTGGCGATACCCTGGATTTAGAGGGTGTGTTGTTTCGATGATATATTCGGGGAGATCATAGGCATACGCGCTATACCTTGAGCGCATAAGCTGTACAGCACTAGAAGGTAGAGCGCCCTTATGGAAAGACTCGCAGCAGTTGCTGTAGTTTTCTCCACTGCTGCAAGGGCATTTTGTATCGTTAGTAATGTTCATATCAAGCATATGTTTTGCCGATGACCGGACTCGAACCAGCACTCTGCGCAAGCAGAAGTAGATTTTGAATCTACCGCGTCTACCATTTCGCCACATCGGCATATT
The DNA here is from genome assembly GCA_018694295.1 of Waddliaceae bacterium. Taxonomy (NCBI): domain Bacteria; kingdom Pseudomonadati; phylum Chlamydiota; class Chlamydiia; order Parachlamydiales; family Waddliaceae; species Waddliaceae bacterium. The sequence goes on along the minus strand of JABHNK010000010.1, from coordinate 15,569 downwards.
TTATATTTAACTGACGTTATGAACTTTTCTCGCTTTATTGGTGTGCTGCAAGGAACAATCTGCTTCGTATTCCTCCTCACCCAGCTCTTCAGAGCTTGGTTCGTCGGAAGTACTTGCATCTTGCTCCTTTCGCTACACCACTAAAGCAAGATTAGTACATAACGTCAGTGAGTATAGAAAAAAGCAGATTTTTTATAAAGGTTATTTCCTTAAATAACTATAGAACGCCTGTTTCCACGAATATGATACGCGTTCGCTGGTGTCTCTGTCGTATTTCACCTGTATACCTATATATGGGTATGGGTGTCTGTTGTCGAGGTCGCGGCCTTCGTCGGCGAGGAAAAGCTTAACGAAGACCTCTTTGTTATACCACGGTGACGTTATTACATTGGTCTTTTCTGGGGAATAACGCTCGAAATTAAGGTAGTGTTTGTTTCCACCATAGCGAGGGTTTTCTTCGTAGAATTTAAAGATAAGCGCTAAAATTTCTTCGGGCTGCTCTTCCATATCCTTGACATAGAAGTCGACTTCAGCGCCGACCATATGCTTTGATGTTATGTTGAAATCGTCGTCATCAGCGTAGGCGTTGTGCTGTGGGCATCGATGTCCGCAGGTGACGACGACGCGCTGTCCCGTCTGTTCTTGGATATAGTTTAGGATGTCAAGAAGTATAGGGTATATGAATTCTTTGCCGTCGTGGAAGGGGAGGCTGTGTTTCTGTGCTCCGCCGCAGTCGTAGAGATATTCGACGTCGCCATTGTTGGCTTGTATAGTTTTTATAGGGTTTGTTGTGCTGCCTTTGCAGCAGAAGAAGTTTTTTGTTATCTTTGGGTTTTCTCCTATGAAATTTTCTTCCCACGGATAAGAGTCGCGTTTTTGTATGACGGGATTGTCGGCAGCAAAGAGGGCATCTTCGTCGTTGCGGAAAATTCGTTCTTTCGAAGCTTCGGCATCGCGAAGGGAGGTATCGCCATCATCTTGTGAAGAGCACCCCATAGCGAATAATGCCATGGCAAGAATAATTAGGTATTTTGCTTTGTTGCTTTTTGTTTTCATCGTATGTATCATATTATTTATCATATTTACTTATTAATATACAAAAGAGAGTTTTATGGATTGGATTTTTAGGAGTCAACTTATTCTTTTCGATTTTGACGGTCTTCTCGTCAATACCGAAGATATACATTATAATGCTTATCGCCTCATGCTCGAGCGTCGTGGCTTCACTTTGCCGTGGAGTTTCGACGAATATTGCCAGGCGGCACACTATGATTCAACATTGCTCCGCGATAAAATATATGAGACGTTCCCCGAAATCGCCAATGAAGATTGGGATATTATATATGCCGAGAAGAGACAGGCATATGTCGACCTTTTGGAACAAAAGACTGTAGCGCTTATGCCTGGCGTTGAGACTTTCCTGAATATCATTGCCGAGAAAGACATACCGCGATGTGTCGTGACGCACTCTCCCGACGACCATATATCGAGAATACGAAAAACACTTCCTGTCCTTGAAACAATTTCTACGTGGATAACACGCGAAGATTATAGTGAGCCAAAACCTAGCTCCGAATGTTACCTTACTGCTATTGAAAGGCTGGCTCCCGACGCCAAAAATATTATAGGATTCGAGGACTCGCCACGAGGACTTACGGCGCTGATGGGAACGCCAGCGCTTCCCGTCTTAATATGTAAAGCTGAATACCCCGAAATTCCCGACTTCATTGCCCGCGGAGCAAAACGCTATCAGACCTTCGAGGAAATCCTTACTGAATAGTAAGGCTTTGTCGCGGGGCGGAGTGCGGAATTCCGCCATTAGATTAATATGAGACGTCTACGAGGAAAAGTCCTTGTGCTGGTGCGGCGTGTCCGGCTTTCCGGCGGTCTTTGGCGTTTATGATTGTTGTGATGTCATCGACGGGGCGTTTGCCTTGTGCTATTTCTAGCAGTGTTCCCATGATGTTACGTACCATTTTATATAGGAAGCCGTTGCCCTGGAATTCTACGCGTAGTCCGCCGTCTTGTGGGACGACAGCGACGCGGTAGATGGTACGGATGGGATCTTTTGCTGCGCTGCCTTTCGACGCTTCGCATGCGAAAGACGTGAAGTCGTGTGTTCCTACGAGCAATACTGCGGCGGCTTTAAGTTTCGCGATATCGAAGGTAGTGCTTCTGACGTGGTGGCGGTATCGGCAGATGAAAGGGTCGGCGACGTCGTCGGTCCAGAGGTTGTAGTGGTATGTTTTTTTGGTGGCACTGTATCGGGCGTGGAAGGTCTCGTGGACTTCTTCGAAGGTTTTTATCCGTATGTCGGCGGGGAGGAGGCCGTTTAAGGAGCGCAGGGTTTTCGTAACGTTGAGAACATCTTCGCTGCTGATATGTGCAACCTGTCCGAGGGCATGAACGCCGGCATCGGTACGGCCGGATCCTGTGACTTTGAGGTCTTTTCGTGTTATCGTCTTAAGAATTTTTTCTATAGCTTCTTGTATCGAGGGGCCGTTAGGCTGTATCTGCCATCCGCTGTATTCTGTGCCGTCATATGCGACGGTGAGCTTATAAGTATGCATAGGCTATGTTTTCTGTTTTAGGATGTTTTCTGCCAAAGCGATATCTTCTGGCGTTGTGACTTTTATGTTGTCGCGAGAGCCCATAACGAGCTTTACTGGAAGGTTGAGAATCTCTACGAGGGCGACGTCGTCGGTGACAGTGATATCTTCGGCGAGAGCTTTCTCGAAGCCTTTTTTAAGAAGGTCGTGCTTCACAACTTGCGGCGTCTGTATCTCCCAGATATCCTCTCGTGGTAGCGTCTCGGCGACAAAACCTTCGTCGTTGGAGCGTTTTACTGTATATGTTACGGGAACGCCGACGACGGCAGCGCCGTGTTCTTCTCCGTCGACAAGTGCCTCTGAGGCCATTTTCTCTGTGATGAAAGGACGTGCGGAATCATGGATGATAACGAGTTCGCTGTCGCTAGAGACCTCGCACAGGCCATTGTAGACGGAATCTTGGCGTCGTGGGCCTGGAAGGGCGAAACTCATAGATAATGTTTTATAGCTATCGAAGTTGTGGCGATGTTCTTCGGCACAGACGACGATGATATCATCGATATTGTCGATAGCAGCGAAGACGTCGAGGCTATATGAAAAAAGTGGCCTTCCTGAAAGTTCAAGAAATTGTTTCGGCAAAGAAGCTTTCATCCTATTGCCAACACCACCGGCAAGGAAGATAAGACTGGTTTTTTTAGTCATGAGAAGTGCCGTTTAATGTTATTAGGACGATTTCAGGAGGAGAGAACCAGCGGAACGGCTCAGAGCTTCCTACCCCACGAGTTATGTATATAGCTTTACCATCGCGCCCTACCATGCCACGCTTAAACTCGCTGTTTTCAAGTAGAGAGAATTTTTTCCACATCCATGGAAGATTTATCTGCCCGCCGTGAGTATGTCCTGATAAGACAAGATCGCCAGGATAGTCATAAAGCAGAGGAAAGCTGTCGGGGTTGTGGGTGACGACAATGCCAGGATATTTTTTGTCATAGTTTTTAAAGGCTTTCTTTGGATTGCAACGGCCAAGCCAATATTCTTCAAGACCACAGATGTTTAGGAAGGTGTTGCGTATAGGAACAAGAGATGTGTCATTCTCAAGGACGGTGAAACGTGTTTTTTTTAATAAAGCACTGAGTTCTTCATGGGAAGGAACGGCACGGGCACGGTCTGTGATAATCCCAAGAGGTTTTTTGTTTCCGAAAAAACGCTTGAAACCTTCGATGATAGCAGGAGTTCCACCAGTCTCGATGTCGTATTCGCCTTTATCGTTGAGGGATACCCATTCGCTATAGTCGTGGTTGCCGAAGACAAAAAAACAGCCATAGCGCGCTTTTAAAGAGTTCAGAAAAGAAAGAAGCCTTTCAGGATCGTCAATAATTGGCGTTCTGAGGATATCGCCGCCGAAAATTATAATGTCTGGGTGCAACTTGTTTATGCGCGAAGAGATTTTTTTTAGAAATTTTGAAGAAGCCTCTTTGCTGAAATGAAGGTCGCTGAAAAAAACTACTTTCAGGTCTTCAAGAGATGGTGATAAGCCGTCGATAGGTAGCGATAGCCGCGACGTTAGCAGCATCCTAGGCTCGATGAATCGTGGCCATATCCCTACGACAGAGGCGACACACCACGTGTCCCAGAGAAGCCTTACGACTTTATTATAAAGGAGATAAAGTTTTTTCTTTATGAATTCTAGCATAATACCCTGGTTTTATAACCCGTGATTGCGACATATCTTTCCTTTAGCGACATAGAGTTAGGTAAGATGGCTCAGTGCACGACAAGCGGATAGTTGTAACTATTCGCGAGGAGTAAAATGAGCCAGATTGCCTGACACTATGGATGCTATAGGAGACATGACCTTTTTTTCTTTCTAAAAAGCGCTGGCAGAAAATACAAGAATATGAAAATAAATATTTTAAGCCCTTGCTATTTCTTATTATTTTTCTTTGCCCGTTTGCTATTACTTGGCTTCGCCATATTTCTTTTTGCAGCAACACATCTGCTTTGATTCTATCCTCGCGAATGTTTTAACATTCGCTCGTCTTTCATCTTCGCACCTGTACCACTGCAAAAAACCTATGGCAAAGGATATGTCGCAATCACGGGTTTAAGACGCAAAACTCCCTATATAACATGTTATATAGGGAGATACTATAATAATATTTTATAAGCGAGACGTTTTAGCCAATATGTTTTGAGACGAGGCTTGTCATCTTAAACATATCAATAGACTTCTTAGAGCCGAATAGCACTGCTAATTTTTCGTCAGGGTTGATGTTACGCTTCTGAACTTTGTCCTGAAGGCCGTTAGCTTTGATATATACCCAGAGCTTCTTAGTAACTTCAGTACGAGGCATTGGGCCTTTGCCGACAACAGCTTCGAGTTCAGTGCTTAATTTAACAGGCTGCATAAATTTTGAATTTTGTTTTTTGGTCATAATCTTTTACACTCTCCTTTAAAAAGTTAAAAATGACATTCTTTGCAATATTGAGCAATCGTATAGAAAAACTCTTGCATTACTTGTATATGTGCTATGATTTTCAAGTCAAAACAAATTTTACATTAAAAGATCGATATAAAATTTTATTTTGTCAATACCATGTATCATAGAGGAAAATGGCTTTCTGTACAAGGATGATCTTGTTCAAAACTCATAACCTGTGGCACTCTCTGTAAGAAACTAGGGCAAAAACACCTACACTATTGGTTTCTATGTAGTTATAACAGCAGGGGCCGAGGATATAGCATGACAAAAACAATAGAGACGCAAGAAAAAGAGCTCGATAAGATTCGCGATATCATAAAAGAGATTAAAGAATGCTCTTCTATAGAAGAAAAAAGCGCTGTACTTGACAGTGTCGAAGCCGTCAAAAAATTTATATCTAAGGTAGAGAAGGGCCAGGATCTTTTTGCCAATCTAAGCGCTGAAGAGGGGTATGCCGTTAAAAGCGTCATGGCTATTGGACAAGGACCGGTAGTATTCCGCGGCGACGGCGCTAATATTCCAGCATTAAAATCTCTCGTTCGACAGCTTTGTGATATCGAGGCCTTCTACAATACCATAGGAGGGATAATAGGGTATCATTATACCGTTATGTCATTGCTATCGGGCGATAACGATAGTAGCGATGTTGTATATCATGCTCCTGAAGGTTTAGACCTAGCCGTCGATACAGCCGATGTTCGCAAAGCAATTATTGACGGCATTGCCGCTACGTCGACGATGGGAGAATTATATCCTATAGGTGGTGCCGGTGATCGCCTTGGTCTTGTAGATAAAGACACCGGAGAGTCGCTTCCAGCGGCGAAGCTGTGTTTCGGTGGGCATACACTTTTGGAGGCGATGATCCGTGATGTCGAGGGCAGGGAATATTTGTATTATAAGCTTTTTGGTGAACGCGTCATCACGCCTATAGCGATGATGACGTCTTCCGAGAAGGACAACGATGCTCATATACGTGCGATATGTGAAGGGCGAGGGTGGTTCGGAAGGCCCAAGGATTCTTTCGTTTTCTTTAAGCAGCCGATGGCTCCTGTCATCACAGAAGAAGGTAGCTGGTCGATGAAAGATGTCTTTACTTTGAACCTTAAACCTGGAGGTCATGGTGTTTTGTGGAAGCTCGCCAAGGACAATAAGGTCTTCGACTGGATGCGTTCGCAGGGAAGGCGTTATCTTCTTGTCAGACAGGTAAACAACCCCGTTGCTGGTGTTGATAATGGAATTATTGGGCTTATAGGTGCAGGTGTTGGTGGCGACAAAGCATACGGCGTAGCATCGTGCCGGCGTGTTGTTGGCACTGCCGAAGGCATGGCTGTGATGGCAGAAAGAGAAAAGGGAGATAAGCGGAGTTACGGCATTTCTAATGTAGAATATACCGACTTTATAAAGCGTGACATCGCCGATGCTCCATATGAAGAGGGGAGTATATATTCGAAATTTCCTACCAATACGAACATATTATTTGTGGGCTGCGACAGCATTGAAGAGGCTATTAAAAAGTCGCCATTCCCAGGGATGGTGATAAATATGAAGAAAAAAGGCCCTTACTATGACTCCAAAGGAAGCTATTCCGAAGTTCATGCAGGACGGCTAGAATCTTCCATGCAGAATATCGCCGATGTCTTGGACGAAGAAAAAGAAGAAAGCCTTCCCAGGGAGCTGTGGGGAGGGCTTAAAACTTTCGTGACATATAACACCAGACATAAAACGATATCGGTGACGAAAAATAGCTACACCCCAGGGAATGCTATAATCGAAACGCCGGCGGGATGTTTCTGTGATACCATGAAAAATATGTACGACCTGCTTACATCATACTGTGGGATGGAAATTCCTGCGATGCCCGACGAAAAAACTTTCGTAAAAGGTGGGCCATCATTTATATGCCGCCTACATCCTGCTATGGGGCCGCTTTATGACGTAATAAAATATAAGATACGTAAAGGTCGCCTAGATAAAGGCGCCGAGATGGTCCTCGAGATAGCAGAGGTCGACGTTGAAAATATCGTCGTCGAGGGTAGCATGATAGTCCGCGCTGATAACATTGTCGGCGAAGAAAACGTTTGCGGAAAATGCATCCTTAAAGACGTCGTAGTAAAAAATAAAGGCATAGACACCACAGCAGACAATGCTTATTGGGAAAATGATATAACACGTAAGGAGTGTTTAAAGATCAATCTTCATGGCAACGCAGAATTTATCGCCGAAGGCGTGACATTCGTCGGTGATGAGACGATAGACGTCGCTGCAGGGAAGCGAATCCGCGCATACTATGACAATGGCACTATCGCCTATGAACAAGAAGATATTTCAGCGCCAACATGGTCGTGGAAATATTCTTGCGATGACAGAAATAATATCATTCTCACAAAAAAAGCGACGGAAAAGTGATTCCCGCCGCTTTTTCATAAGATGCTTTTTTATTGCTTACAGGCTAGCGGGAAGAAATAATCTTGGCATAAATCTGGTAGCATAAGGAGATATCATGATGCCTGCTCCTAAAGCACACATGGCACCAAGAGTGCAAAGAATTTTTGCTTGGTTGCTGGCATCTGTTTTATGAATACCGACAAGACATGAGAAAGACATTGCTCCTAATATCAAACCAAGTCCTTTACGGGAAGATATGAATTTAATAATTGCTTCGCCGATTTCTTTGATAACAGGGCTTGCGAATTTATAAGCGCTAATGATAAGCGCACACAACTTACTACATATTGGTGAAATAACATCTTCGTAAAGACGACAAACCTGTCGGCCAAGCCACGAAACAGCGAGTTCCACATTGTCGCCGATTCTGTTGATTTCTTCGCCTAGAATGCCAAGGTTGGCAGCTGGTTGAGTACTTGAAGTTACACCATCCATAATAATACCTCGATATTTTTTTTGTTAATAATGTTAATAATAGTTGTTGATAAAATCAGAGTAAAAAAAATAGGATAAAAAAGCAAAAGATTTCGAAAAAATAAAAACTATATAATCATATTTTTAATGCGTTGAGAGGGCTTTTTCTATGAAAGGGCACCCTTCACAGCTCGCTTCGTAGTGTATGCAGTTGTCGTTGTATATCTGGTAAGCTCCCTGCTCTATACATGCATTTTTTATGATGGTTTTGTCTTTGTCGCCAAAAAAGCGGTGTCGTATATATAGCGTCTTACGACTTGAAGAGGATGAAAAAGAACGGTATAGAAGCGTAAGCGCTCTAAGCTCGTCACTGCCGTGTTTTTTTTGTATATGTTCTTCAAGGAGTGGTAGGATGGTATTGATGAATATTGTTTTACACAGCACGTTCCCTGTAAGTGGTATGTGTTTACTGCTTTTCTTTTCTTCGAAGATATAGTGGGTATTCCAGTATGGGTCATTGTAATTAGGAAGTATCGATACGAGAGTGTCGCGGAGATGTGCTCTTGTCTTTTTTTTGAAGCAGCATTGCCAGTGGTTATCCCATAGCTCTTCAATGGCGTTGTAACGATCTGGGAGGGTTTTGTCGTTGATAATTTTTACTAGGGTGACGAAGCGGCGTATCGGATGGTTAAGAGGGCGTATCTGTGCCGTCGTCATAGAAAAAACAGGGAAGTCTTTATCTTTTAGGTCTTCCCATAGCGTTTGTAAGCTCCTATAATATGGCGAGGCTTCCCACATGTCGACGTATGCTTTTTCAAAAAAACCAGTAGCCCCTATAGCAAGAGCTAAAAGCTCTTTTTCGTTGTGCCCAGAAAGGCCTCTAAGCCATAGGAAAAGGTCTAGGAAGGCTGTGGTGTTGTTCTTATATCCTAGCGCCATAACGATACCAGCGGCGACGAAGAGCTTATCATCGACATAAGCACGTAGGTGTTCACGTTTCTTTTTAAGCCGACGATATGCCTCTGACGTCATAAGCGACGATAGCTCTTCATTAGGGAGTCTATTAAAAATCTTCGAGGCGCACTTTCCGCTGCCAAGGAATTTCTTATAAGGGTAAAGGTCAAGGTCGATGAGTTTGACGATACGGGCGAGGGGTATCGTCATAAAATCTTCGAGATATACAGTGAAGATCTTAGAGCCTTTATGGGTATATAGGTCGCGGTGTTTATTGGGGTTCCATAGACATAGATGCAAGATGACATCATCATAACGGCTGTCGTTGTTATGGCCGTGATGATACCACATCTCTTCATGGAGGTGCACCTCGATGTCACCACGGATAAGGACGCCATTGATACGAAGATGGGCGCGGAGGAAGTCGGGGCCGGCCTCGACGTTCCAGCTTCCCGGCGATAGGATGTCGATGATGTCGTCGCCAGGAGAGGAAAGACCACGAAAATATTTCTGTTCTAACCACAATGCCTGAAGATGACGCTCTGTGAAAGAAATTTGGGGGCTGGAAACAACAATAGACATAAAATTATGGCAACAAATATTTTTTATTTTTTAGTTATATCCTTAGATATCAAAGTTGCGGCTTTTAATGCGAAGTTTTTTTTTGTTAATTAATATGTGAATGGTGTAATACAGAATAAGAGTCTCAAAAAAATGAACGTACAGGAGGAATTATGAATAATAATACAGGAAGTACTAATACCAAAGACCAGGAAGTAGCAGAGTCTCCGGCTCTCTGTTTTTCAGAGGCGCCGCAACGGCTTTGTGATGATGAAACCGTAGCAGCGGCGCAATACGGCACAGAAGATGATATCTTCTACGAAGAGGAGATACTGAAAAACTACGAAACTCTTCGTAAAGAAGAAAAAGCGGCAGGAAGAGATACCTTCGTCGTGAAATATACAGAAAATGATAAAGCTATTGTTGATATCAACACCGTCGGTATCGACGCTTCCGCTGCCATGCTTATCATCGATAGGGGAAAAGACCTTAACGTAAGCGGACTGCGGACAAGTAAAAAGAAGAAAAAGAAGAAGACAGAAGCCTCACCGGCAAAGACAATAGAATCTGCAGGGCTCACACCGCTTGCGATAAGGATGTTCGGTGGTGGTCTTGGCGGTGTTCAAGAAATCAACAAGATGATAAAAAATCATGGCCCTGCTCTTATCACGATACAGGGTGCAGCATCGCAGGAATATCATATTGTCGTTGATGACATCTCGAATAAAAATGAAGAAGTACGCCTACGCGACCCTAACAAAGGCAGAGAAATAACAGTTGCGCTTTCAGCATTGACGAAGCGTTTTGTTGGAGGGCTAATAATACAGTCGAAATATGAAAGAACATATCCAGGAATGCATTGTAACGAAGATATGATATATCCATATGCAGAGGCTGCCGTCGATATGGACATCTTTTACGACGAAGAAATTTTAAGGGTACACAGCCCAGTACGAGAAGAATGCACCAAAGAAGAAGGGTGTGTAGCATATTCTGCTAATGGCACGGCCCTTATTCAGCAACAGTCGATACGAGGTAGCTTCGCTGCCGCAGCAGCGATGCTTATCATCGACAACGGTAAAACCCCCGATTATGCAACCCTTAAGAAAACATGCGCCGAAGACGAAGAATTCAGCCCACTCCAAGATGCCAGCTTGATGCCCATGGAGACAAGGATTGCTACGAGCAAAGAGGGAATAAAAGACCTAAAAGAACTTATTGAAAAAAATGGCTCGGCATTGGTGACAATACACGATTCCATCGTAGGGGATCATACTATCGTCGTAGACGAGATCTCCTCAGATTTGAAAAACGTATGCCTACGTGATCCAAACCATGGCTGGGAGATAACGGTAAAAAGTCGAGCGCTAAGGAAGCGTCTAAAAGGTGGCGATATCGTTATACAGGTAAAGAAAAACGCGTGACAATAAATGAATATCAAGGCGGCTAAGAAAACTCTTCTTGTCGCCTTGTTTTTTTATATGTATTTATGTAAAATCTTATATCGTAACGGTATAAAACAAGGACACCACTGATGAACGAAGAAACAAAAAATCGCCTCGACAGTATAGATTCCCGTCTGCTTCATATGTGGAGGTATCTTTGACTTAGAAGCCAAAAAAAAACGCTTCGAAGTTTTAGAAGATACCATAGCACAGCAGACTTTTTGGAACGATAACGATGCGGCACAGAAAGTCATCGCCGAAAGTAACGATCTACGCGGGTGGCTTGTTCCGTACCACGACCTCAAAGAGCGTGCAGAGAGTGTTAAAGCCCTAATAGTAGAAGCTTATGACGACGATGACACAGAATTTCTCGAAGAACTCCTTGAAGAAATAAGCTCTGTCGAGGAAGGCCTCGAAGTTCAAGAACTTCGGCGTATGCTGTCCGGTGAGCTCGACAAGAAAAACTGTTTTTTGAGTATCAATGCCGGCGCCGGCGGAACAGAAGCATGCGACTGGACACAGATGCTTACGCGTATGTACCAGCGGTGGGCATCAAGGCGCAACTGGGAAGCTACCGTCGTCGACGCTGAAGCCGGTGATGTAGCAGGGATAAAAAGCATAACGATAAAAATCTCCGGCGACTGCGCATACGGATATGCAAAGGCAGAGAACGGCGTACATAGACTCGTAAGGATTTCTCCGTTCGACAGCGGAAATCGACGACATACGAGCTTTGCCTCCGTGGAGGTAACGCCAGAGATAACCGATGATATTACCATAGAAGTCAGAAGCGAAGAACTCCGCATCGACACCTTCCGCGCCTCCGGAGCAGGAGGACAGCACGTTAACACCACAGACTCCGCCGTTCGTGTAACACACCTTCCCTCAGGTATCGTCGTAAGTTGTCAACAGGAAAGAAGCCAGGCACAGAACAAAGAGATGTGCATGAAGCTTTTGAAGTCGAAGCTCTACGAAAAAGAAGTTACGGAACGCGAAGATTCTGTAAAAGCTATGAGCGGAGAAAAAAAGAAAATAGAATGGGGAAGTCAGATACGTAACTACGTTTTTCAGCCGTATACTCTCGTAAAAGATACACGGACGAAGATAGAAAACGGTAACGTACAGGCTGTAATGGATGGAGATATCGACACTTTTGTCAATGGATATCTTAAGGAGTTTGGATAATGATGTATGAAGAAGAAACAAAGGATATCGAAGGCCTAGAGATACGATATACCGTCATGGAAGATGCAGAATATCTCAAAGAATGGCTTTGTGAGCCAGGGATGCTTAGGTGGTTTCCTATGGTTTTAGAACGTGAAGTCGACGACTCCGTACATCGATGGGTATCTTTCAGCAACTGGAAGTGTGCTCTTACCGTCGTCCTTGACGGCAAACCTTGTGGGCTGGGAGCTCTATATCTCATGCCGTATAAAAAGATCGCACATCAATGTGAGTGGGGGCTTATACTTAGCACAGAATATCAAAGTAAAGGGATAGGCACTGCACTAACTAAAGCCCTTGAGAAGCTGGCGAAAGAGAAGTTTAAGATAGAACTGTTGCACCTGCAGGTTTACGAAGGCAATACTAAAGGCAGGGCATTTTTCACGAAGATGGGATATAAAGAGTTCGGCAGACAGACACATTGGATAAAAGAAGGGAAAGACGTTTATCGCGGAAGGATCTTCATGGAAAAATTTATATAGGATAATATCATGGCAGGACATAGTAAATGGGCAAACATAAAACATAAAAAAGCACGCGTCGACGCCAAGAAAGGCAAAGTCTTTTCTCGTATTGCTAAAGAGATAATAGTCGCCGTCAAAGAAGGGGGCAACGACCCTAAAGGTAATACTCGCCTTCGCCTTGCTCTGCAGAAAGCACGTGCCGCAAACATGCCTAGTGACAATATAGATCGTAACATCAAAAAAGCCTCTAGCGCAGACCAGAGCGATTATGTCGAAGTGGTATATGAGATATATGGACACGGCGGTGTTGGCATCGTCGTAGAAGGCATGACCGACAACAAAAACCGTATGGCATCAGAGATGCGCATCTCCACAAATAAACGTGGGGGTACGATAGCAAGCTCAGGTGCCGTCGTCTTCAATTTCGACAGAAAAGGCGTGATACAGATGCCAAAAGACCAAGAAGGCGACGAAGACACCGTCTTCATGGCAGTGACCGATGCCGGTGCCGAAGATTTCGAGGCATTAGATGATATGTACGTCGTCACCACCGACGCTGCAGAATTATACGCAGTGAAAGACGCTATAGAAGAGCAGGGGATGACGTGCTCAGAAGCATCTCTCGAGATGATACCAAAGACTACAGTAGACTGTGACGAAGATACAGCAAAATCTAACGAAGCACTAATCGAATGGATCGAAGACATTGAAGATGTCGACGCTGTCTTCCATAACATGACAGATTAAAACGTAGCGGCGCTACGTTTTCAATTAGCATTGAACATTGAGCATTGAGCATTGAGCAATAGAGAGCTACTAATGTTATCCAGTTGCCTTACGTACATAATATCTATTTGACAAATATTTTAGAATATGCATTTTAATTGATAGAGTTATTAATTAAACAAAACGAGTTTGTTATGTCCTTCGATATTAAATATCCTAAAACACCTTATGCAAAAGAAGACTATATGGTAAGTATGGTTGAAAAAAGGGGACATTATGCAGTCAATTTTGAAACCAGGAAAGGATTGAGAGGGACATGGACATGGATAAAAGCACGTTTATTGTCCCCTTTAAACATAATAAAGCGTACATATAATATTGAAAGAATGTTCGAAATGTACAAAACCGCTCAAGAAAAAGTGGAAATTTCTGAAGCCTCAAAGCTTTGGATGTTAAATGTAATCGCAGAGCGAGATGATAAAACAAGAGAATTAGCAAAAGAAATTCTGGGCCCAAAATTTCAAGAAAAACCGTGTAGTCCAGAAACAGATGAAGGCATGAAAAAGTCTTCAGCAGAAGTTGCTGACAAAAGTCAGGCGAAGTATGATGAAGCGGCTACCATTATTCAAAAGCATATTAGAGGTTATCTAGCACGAAAATCTTTTTTACCTAGTGGTATGTTTTCTGAATATACAGCCCAATGCGAAAAAACCAAGTCTATGCGACAAGCTCCTGGTGGAAACACAGCTGTTTTTTTGTCTGAAGAAATGCCGGAAGTAGTTCTAAAGCAATCAGGAAGACGCTTCGCTATTAAACGTTTTCATCAAATGCAAGAGGTAAGGTCTGTCTTAACCGCACAAAAAAGTTCTCATCTGGTAATTCCCAAAGCACGCCTTTGTGGAAAATTTCTTGTAGAAGAGCGGCTTCAAATAAATATAAATAATTATCACAATATGTTTACGTACATTTTGCAACCACAATTATTTGATGAAGCTGTGCGTGAAATGACAAGATTATTTTCAAAGGTGCATATTAGTGATTTAATAGGATGTGTGACTGATTCTTTGGAAAATAGTGATAATCCTGAAAAGTCTTGTGGTTATGTGCGATATGATAATCTTCCTCTTTTTATTACAGAAGAAGACGGTAAAAAAACAGGAAAGATAGGGCTGATTGATCTGGAGCACGCTTCCAAGGGTTCTGGGGGCCTAGAAGTTTTAGCAAGAATATTTCCTCTTCATGTAGATAGCATTAAAGATGAGGCTAGAAAATGCCATATGTTTGTGGATGACAAGGCATTGGAAGAACGCTCAGAGGACGGGAAGAGATATTTTCAACTTAAATTCGCTGATCATTTTGATTGGGTTAAAAAACATGGCGTTTCTACTTCACGACCGTTCGAAATTGGGGAAAAAAGAATAAAAAAATTAAAAAAAGTTGTTGAAGAAGAGCTGCTAAAACTCAATCAAAGAAAAAGTGACTTTTTTAAGAGAAGGAAAATTGACCTGGCGGCATTTGAACTTGGGTTCGAGGAACCCAAGGATTTTTTTGTAGACGACCCTCAAAAAACAGCCAAAGAGCTTTCTGAAAGCATTACTCCTGTTATAATTGATAACATAAAACATTGTATGGGGCGCAGCTTAGATAAAATTAAAAAAGAAAAGGCAGATCTTTCTGAACTTGAACAAGTAATATATAGATCGTTTTTTACAGATCTCACACTCTCTCAACATGAGGAAGTTAAGGCGATTATAAATAAAGATAAAAGGGTGAAATTTGCCGACAAAGGTATTTCTTGTGATGATTATATTGTTGCTCAGCAAATTTTTGACGTCATTGTCCAAGAATTAGTAAAAGGTAACGAGCTTTTTTCTTTTACCCGGGATAGAGGTGGTGGAGTTACTCGTTTGCAATATTAATGACGTGTGAAAACATCTATCATCTGATTGCATGGCTACATTCTATGTTCTGCATTTACTTATCCGCTATACGCTAAACTTGTATCCAGTTGCGCGACCTGCGCAGGAGCGCGTATGTTTTGGCTTTGGCGCGGGGGTCGCTGCCCTTGTCACGCTCGAGACGTTCTTCAAAACCGTCAAGAAGCTTTTTGCATTCGGCGCGTTGCTCTTCAGAGAAGGAGTCCTTGTTGTCGAGGAGTTTGTTGATCTCTTCGGCGGTAAGGCCTATGGTATCAAGACATGCGTCAGACTCTTTCTGCATCCTCTCGAGTTCTAGAGACAGCCTTTTCAATGTGCGGTCGTTGCTCTGTATCTTTTGCTCCAAAGTTTTATTGTATAACATCTT